>JABDMD010000010.1 GCA_013001685.1 Gammaproteobacteria bacterium
AAACTTGCGACATTATGTTTGTCACATACCTGCCAAAAACGACTTCCATCAGGATAGTTAGGTACGCCTTCAAACATCATGGTGATTGCGCCATTACATAAAGGGCCATAAACAATATATGTATGGCCAGTTACCCAACCTACATCTGCGGTGCACCAATACACTTCACCATCTTTGTAATCGAAGACATACTTATGTGTTATAGCTGCAAATAATAAATAACCTCCAGTTGTATGCAAAACTCCTTTAGGTTTACCCGTTGAACCCGAGGTATACAAAATAAACATTGGATCTTCCGCACCCATATGCTCAGGTTCACATTCATCACTCACAGTAGATACTTGTTCGTGATACCAACAATCACGCGAGTCGTGCCAATCTATATTTCCACCAGTACGCTTCACCACTAATACTGTGCTTACATTTGGGCATTCTTGTAATGCAATATCGGTATTGGCTTTGAGTGGAACATTCTTGCCACCTCGCACGCCCTCATCTGCAGTGATCACTGTCTGACAGTCAGAATCCAGAATGCGATCTCGCAGTGAGTCGGGAGAAAACCCACCAAATACAACAGAATGTACTGCACCAATTCGCGTGCAAGCTAACATGGCATAGGCGGCTTCAGGAATCATCGGCATATAGATACATACCCGATCGCCTTTTTTAACACCGCGAGATTTTAAAACATTAGATAGTATGCAAACTTCTTGATGCAATTTTTTATAAGTAATATGTTTATCATCGTTTGGATCATCCCCTTCCCAAATTATTGCAGTTTGGTCTCCGCGCTTATCTAAATGTCGATCTATACAATTGTAAGATACATTTAAGTTTGCGCCTTCAAACCATCGTATATGGCCTTTGTGATAATCCCAATCTAATACGTTGTCCCATTTTTTATACCAGGTAATAAATTCTTCAGCTTGTTCGGCCCAAAATTCTTCAGGATTATCTATCGACTCTTGATACATTGATTTATATTTTTCTGCATCTATATGTGCAGTTGACGAAACTGATGCTGGTACAGGATAAACTTTATCTGCTGACATAGTATTTCTCCTTTAAACTTATTATTCTTTTAGTTACATTATTTATGCAGTTAATCGAAGATACAACAAAGGTAACTTTTCGGGTAAGTGTTCTAGTTTATCAATTACTGCTACATTTTTTCTGCCAAATATTTTGTGTAAATAATTATCTCCACCTGCATCCAAACCCACACAAAAAGTATCGATGCCTAATCGCGAAATGGACCGCACCACCTTGCGCGCGTCTTCAACCAAATATTGTTGATCATCTACATCTATATCTGATGGTTCGCCATCAGATATAACCAACAACAGTCTTCTATGTGTTCGTTGAGCAACCAAATCTTCTGTGGCATGCCTCATAGCTGCACCCATACGCGTTGACAATTTACCGTGCAAACCCGCTAAATGTGCGCGAGCTCTAGTGTCATAGGGTGAATTGAAATCTTTAATCCGATAATAATGCACATCTTCTTTACCGTCAGAACAGAATGCAGAAATAGCAAATGGATCATTTAATTCAGACATTGCATAGGCAAGCAAACTAGTAGCTTGAATTTCAAGCTCTAATACAGATGTGCCAGATACTTGAACTTTATCATTCGTTGAATTGGAAATATCTAGCAATACCATGACTGATAAATCACGATGTTTTCGTTCAGTAGTACTATAAATTCTAGGATCAGGTGTATCTCCCATCCTTCGACTAATAACTGCATTAACACAAGCATCTAGATCTAAGGACTCACCTACACTTTGGCGATGCAATCGTTCTGGCAAACTTACTTTAGCGGTTTGAATTAACTTAGTAATTCGATTAACAAGATTATTATGTTTTTCTAGGATCCTCTCAATTTTATATGCATCTCCAAAATCAGGAAAATATTCCAAAACGCAAGTCCAGTTTGGTCGCTCAGACCCTGTTAAATAATCATATTCTGGATAACGTACGGCAACTTCGGATTCTCTTTGTTCTGAATCTGTACTTTCTCGTGCATGATATTGTTGCTCATCTTCGTCGTTTTCTTTTTGGTCTTGTTCTTGCTCACTAGAAGAATCATCTTCTACTTCTTCACGATCCATGCGCATGGCTTCGATAAAGATACCATCGCTATCTTCTTCCTGACCTTGCTGGTCTCCAAAGTCCCACAAGCCCATATTATCGTCTCTATAAGCAGGCTCTACGACATAAGTTTTAGCATTAAATTGTGCGCGTAACTGACCCAAATCATTACCCAAAAGTACTCCAATACTTCGACACATAGCTGGATCCGTCATATCATTTTGTGGATCAAAAAACATGTCACGTCCCTTTTGCACCCAACCATCTTTATCTTTATATTCCTTATCAATAAGTGCACGTGCGAGGCGGCTTAATAATAGTGGCACCAGTTTTGGTCCACTGGGTTTTGCTACATGAAATTGCTGCCAAAGTTTTCGCAAGCCTGGAAAAGTTTGTATCGCCAAATACTCTACACGAGCATCTTCAAGTAACGAAACCAAGGCTACTTGTATAGGTTTTAGCTCACCTAAAGGAAAAATCTTAGTTGAATACACCAAGTGAGCACCTACATGCGCAAGCCCTGCACGAAAGATTTTCTCAGCTTGTTCGCCATGAAAACCTGGAAACACTTCGGGAACTCGCACTACTCCATTACTAATTGAAATCCTCCTTAACGATAATGGTGATGTAGATGCTGGAAGATCACGAATAGGTGGACGCAAACTCCAAAGAGAAAGTAAATAGAGTTTTAAGCGACGATCAAGATCAGTAAAAACGACATCTCCTGCTTCGTGTCTAAACCACTTTTCTGATTCTGGATCTGTAAAAGAAAAATAATTAATTTGACGTAAAGCATCATCTCCAGTTGAGCGTAACCCAGTTAATACCCAAGTTCTAAACTGATCTGGTGTTAAGGTAGAAACTATTTTTTGTGTGCGTTCTAGAACTGCTAGTAAAGATTCGGGGGCATTATAAATTAATTCTTCTATAGTCGTTACCCAAGAAGTAAATGCCTGTGTAGATTTTAATTCATGTGCAGCAATCACTGCAGCTTTAGGCAATAATTCTGCTGCGGCTCGATTCACTTTAATCGCAGCTAGTGAAACGGTTGCTGCAAAATTAATCGCTGTTTCGGAATTTAATATTTTAACTAGTTTAGGGGAATGACGTGCATAAGAAAGAGGAATTAAGGCACCATAACCTGCATGTGAAAGTTTGCCACAAGCAGTTTCCCAAAGCGGGTAATATTCGTTTGGAAATAGATGTTTTCCTTCATTAATAAGAAAAACTAGACGTTCATCGGGATCCCCAGGCTCTTGTGCAGGTTCTTGGGAATGTGAAGAAATTACATACTTTCCTCGCGTAGTGGAGGCAGCCAAGTATCACCTCACGCGCATGCTTCAATAGCTGAACTCAATGCATTACGAATATCAAGATCATCCGTAATCGGCAAAACCAATGCCACTTCGCAGGCTTCTTCTAAAGGAATCCCCTTAGACATAAGTTGCGCTGCGTAAATTAACATGCGTGTAGATGCCCCCTCATCTAAACCATGGCCTTTTAAATTTCTAGAACGTTCAGAAATTTGCACAAGTTTGGCAGCAGTTTTCGTATCAATACCAGATTCATGTGCAATTATTTTAGCTTCATCTTCAGCTTTAGGGTAATCAAAATCTATAGCTCCAAATCTTTGCTTGGTTGATTCTTTCAAATCTTTTAACACACTTTGATAACCTGGATTATAAGAAATTACAATTTGGAAATCTTTATTTGCTTTTATGACTTCATTTTTCTTTTCCAAAGAAAGTATACGTCGGTCATCCGTTAAGGAATGAATAACCACACTAGTATCTTGCCTGGCTTCAACAATTTCATCTAAATAACAAATTGCACCATGGCGCACCGCTAAGGTTAAAGGCCCATCATGCCAAACGGTCCCTTCTGCATCTAGCAGATAACGACCAACAAGATCTGATGCAGTCATATCTTCATGACAGGAAACGGTAATGAGTGGTTTTTTGAGCTTCCAAGCAATGTATTCAACAAAACGTGTTTTTCCACACCCTGTTGGTCCTTTAAGCATCATCGGCATACGGTTTGCATATGCCGCCTCAAACAGCTGAATTTCATTATGTGTAGGAGAATAGTAAGGCTCTTCTGTAATTAAATAATCATCAAGATTCATACCCATGCACTCACTATGTACTCTAAATTATTCAGCTAATTAAAATTCGAATTATTGTTATGATGAATAAGGTGAAGACAAAGTACGTCTTCACCTTACTTTTAGAACATTATCTGTGAGTCTTAGGATTTGGTATGCCCTCAATGTCACATTCTTCAGTGCCAACAGTAGTCCTGGTAATGGATTCTACCATTTCACGAGCTGCTTCAGGATCTGTAATCCATTTTTTGTAAAAGTCATACGGGCATTCAGCAACACCTGTGTCACCTTCACCTGAATTAATTTTACCTGTGTAACCGCGATGTAGAAGTTTGAATAAATGATTTTCAGATTGCTGATTCTTACGTGCATCACGAATTAGTGAAACCGATAAGTTTGCATACTGCACACCCATATCTTCTTCTCCACACTCACCTAAGGTACGTCCATCAAATCCAACAATTGCTGAATGACCAAAATAAGAATACACACCGTCAAATCCACTAGCATTTGCAACTGCAACATAAGTGTTATTCATCCATGCCATAGCTTTTGCAACCAAGACCTGTTGATCTTTAGATGGATACATATAGCCTTGGCAACGAACGATTAACTCTGCGCCTTTCATTGCACAGTCACGCCAAATTTCAGGGTAATTGCCATCATCACAAATTATCAAACTGATCTTTAAACCTTTAGGACCATCTGAAACATAAGTGCAATTTCCTGGATACCAGCCTTCGATAGGCACCCATGGCATTATTTTGCGGTACTTTTGAACAATCTCGCCTTGGTCATTCATCAAAATAAGCGTGTTATAAGGCGCTTTATTCGGATGATCTTCATGGCGTTCGCCTGTGAGTGAAAATACACCCCAGACTTTTGCATTACGACATGCTTCTGCAAAAATGTCAGTTTCGTCGCCTGGAATGCTTGACGCTGTTTCATACATCTCTGTCTCGTCATACATAATTCCATGCGTACTGTATTCAGGGAAAATGACAAGGTCCATTCCTGGTAAACCGACTTTCATGCCTTCGATCATGTTGGCAATATTGCGTGCATTATCGAGAACTTCAGCTTTGGTATGCAGACGTGGCATCTTATAGTTCACTACTGCAACACCTACCGCATCTTTACTACTAGATATATCACCGTGATACATAATTCATCCTCCTTAGTTCTAAATATCATTATTTTATTTTCGCATAAAAACAGCCAAAATTAACTATCATAGATTCTTGATTGGGTTCATTTCTATCAATCTTATATGCCTATCTTTTCAGGCCAGCCTTTAGGCTTAATTCTAGAATTAATGTTTACTGGTATAAATTTAATTATACTACTGGTAAATTGGTTAATAAACGTTATTTGTTCTATTAATAAGAATTATTTCAAGCATAAATTTATATTTAGAACATTAATCAATCTTAATTTCCCCTAAGTAACATGTCCCAAACTTAAAATGATTAATTTTTTTAAAAGTACGATGTCCGGCATCGCACAAGTCATTGTTCAACCATGTTCTTTATCTGGTTTGATTATCTTGGCGAGTATTGCCATTCATTCATGGAAAATGGCACTAGGAGCTTTTTTTGGTGCAGTCATTGGCACCGCGTCTGCAAAATTTCTCAACTTTGACAGCAAAGATATTACTTTAGGAATCTTTGGGTATAACGCTACATTAATAGGTATCGCGAATATTTATTTTTTTGAAACCTCAATTACCTCCTTAATTGTATTTACCTTGAGCTGTGTACTATCAGTTTTTATTACCAAATGGATTCCGAGGTATCTAAAGCTCCCAGCCTTTACCGCACCATTTGTTTTTATCACATGGTTCATCATTCTGATTGCAGATTTTATAAATCTAAAACCGTCAAATAATATTCTTAATTTTGCCAACAACATCCATACTGAGGGCCTGGGGGAAGCAGTGGGTCAGGTATATATACAAGGGAACGGAATCACAGGTGTAATAATGTTAGTAGCTATTTTGATTTGTTCAAAATCCAGTTTCGTTTGGGCACTGGTTGCAACCACACTGACCTGGCTACTTGCACAATCACTGAACTACCCTGATACCAATATTCAAAATGGTCTTTATGGATTTAGCGCAGTACTAACTGCCATTGCCTTACAGAGTATGAAACCGATAATATTTCCATTGATTGGAATCGTATTAACAGTTTTTGTTACCCAAGCATTCATTATATCTGGCTGGCCATCGTTAACAGCCCCATTTGTATTTGTATCTTGGCTCATAACCATTATTCATTTTGGTTATGTAAAATACTCCAACCAATCTACAACATTAGATTGATATTATGAATATTGGAATTATATAGACAAATAACTAGAGATACTTGGTATTTGATCTAAATCAAAAAAATACCAGTTAAATATAGTGCTTGTTCACTTTCTAACACTGTAACAACATCAAACATATACATGTTTCCATTGCTATCAACTGCTTCAATTAAGCCCTGTCGAGTCCAGCTTCCCTTGAATCTAACTCTTTTATCCTGCTCAAGCATGACAAACCCATCGACTTCCCAGCGATCGCTATCGGTAAATGCAGCACCTTGTAAAAATTCACCCGTATCAGTGCGCGTGAAGATAAGATAAGTAACAATCTCGTCAGCTGAAGCTGAAGCGACTATTAAAAATAATAGAATTGCCGTCCCTAGTTTTAAAAGCACAAGACCTCCACTAATTGAATGGCGACATATATGTTATCGGCCCTACTTCTTATAAATGAGCCTTTTATGCTTATTTTGCTGTTTTAATGATATAAACGGTAATGGGTTGCTCCATTTTGTGACATTGATCAGTTTGACTAAATAACACTAAGCTAAAAACGTCGCAATGATATTCTTCAATATTGATTATTAATACAGTTACACAATAAACTAAATAGCACTTGGCATTACATGAAAAAGTTAACTATAGGTTTCGATGTATATGGAACATTAGTCGACCCATTAGAAGTAAGTAGCTACTTACATAAACTCATCGGAGATAAAAACAAATTATTTGCAGAAATTTGGAGACAAAAACAGCTGGAATACACATTCCGTCGCGGATTGATGAACCAATATAAAAATTTCGATATTTGTGTGCAACAAGCTATGCAGTATGCAATGGATTGTTTAACTGTTAGCTTCCCAAACAATGAAAAAGATAATCTTCTTAATTTATATTCAAACCTTAAAGTATTCCCAGATGTTATGCCCGCACTCAAACTACTAAAGCAAAATAACCATACTTTGGTAGCATTTTCGAATGGAGTCGAATCTACATTGAAAACATTATTATCTAATGCAAGTATAATCAACTATCTCACCGATATAATAAGCGTAGACAAAGTACAAACTTTCAAACCTAGCCCGAAAGTCTATGAATACCTCGCATCAAAAACAGGAGCAGATCCAGCCAAATGCTGGGTTGTATCCAGCAACCCCTTTGATGTGATTGGAAGCAAATCTGCAGGACTAAATGCAGCATGGATACAACGTGATCCAGGTAATATTTTTGACCCTTGGGAGTACACGCCTGATATTACTGCAAAAGATTTAATTGAGTTTGCAGCCTATCTAAAGTAAAAAGAACAGCTTGATTTACACCTTTATTTTAAATACTTGTTTGCTAACTAATGCCTAAAAAATCAACTAAAAAGAAAAGCATCGCTAGCTCGAGATCAAAACGGGCCACAAAACCAAAACCCTTAGCTAATTCCACTAGAAATTCTTCTTTCGCTATTGAGCATCATATCGGCAACGTGATTCGTCAACAGCGAAACACAAACCACTTAACCATCAATGAAGTTGCGGAACTCGCCAACATCAGCTCTGGGATGTTAAGCCGTATTGAGCGTGGAGACGTTTCGGCCAGCTTGGAAACTTTAGAAAAATTAGCAACTGCGTTAGGCATGCCTATATCTTTATTCTTTAGAGACTATGATGTACCAGAATGGAGTGCTCAACACGTTAAAAAAGGCAAAGGTATGCAAGTGGTTCGAAGAGGAACCAAAAAAGGACATGCTTATCATTTACTCGCTTATGAGCAAGGCCCTGCAAAGTCTTTCGAACCATTCTTAATAACCATGGATGATGCAAGCGAAGAATTCCCTAGCTTTCAACACTTAGGTACCGAATTTATTTATGTACTAAAAGGTAAAATAGAATATCGACACGGCAGCGATACTTATCTGTTACAGCCTGGAGATTCCTTAATGTTTTCAGGTGAAGTACCTCATGGTCCCGAAAAACTCGTTAAAGTCCCCATTGAGATTTTAGCAATCATTAATTACTCATCAGAATATTGAACTCTTCTTAATCCTGAAGTTATTAAAAGGGCTGAATCTCAAAACTTGTTGTTAGACGTAGAGATTAAGCCGTCTTTTCTACTACATATCTATATATCCCAGCCTTTGTTGGCCTATTTGATATGTTTATTGACAGTAACATTTTTTTACGTATAGTAATATTTAGTTTTAGGCAATCTGAGCGTTATCTATGTGCGGAATTGTTGGCTTATTTTCAAAATCTGAAAACATCGAGTCTCATCTTGGTAGTTATTTATCACAGATGTTAATCGAAATGACTGAACGTGGACCTGATAGTGCGGGCATCGCTGTTTATAGAAACCCAACAGATAAAAATCATACTAAATTAACCGTTCTATCCCCTGAAGATAACTATAACTGGAAAAAAGTCTCAAACGATTTAAGTCAACATTACGATGGTCTAGTAAACTTTGAAATACGTGGCAATCAAGCAACTTATATTGTACCTGGTACAGAAGAAGGTATTACAGCTTGGTTATATGCTAATCATCCTGACCTTAAATTAATCAGCTCTGGCAGCTCAATAGAAATTTATAAAGCGATGGGATTACCTACCCGTGTTATTGAAAAATTTAACATCCAAGAATTAACGGGAACACATGCTCTTGGACATACGCGTATGGCTACAGAAAGTGCGGTTACCACCCATCACTCGCATCCTTTTTCTACTGGCGAAGATTTATGTTTAGTCCATAACGGCTCACTATCCAATCATAACCGCCTGCGTAGAATCTTGCGCAAAAAAGGCATCATTTTTCATACTGATAATGACAGCGAAGTAGCAGCCGGTTATATCGCATCTCGCTTACAACAAGGTGATGATTTAGATGAAGCGCTTGCAGCTTCCATTCATGACTTAGATGGGTTTTATACATTTGCGGTAGGCACTAAAGATGGTTTTGCTGTAATGCGCGACCCTATTGCATGTAAACCCGCTGTGATAGCTGAAACAGATGACTGGGTTGCAATGGCCTCAGAATATCGTGCACTTGCAGTGTTACCTGGTGCAAAAAATGCACACTGTTGGGAACCAGCACCTGCAAAGATTTATAGCTGGAAACATTAGAAACAAACATGATTGAATTTGACTTAGACCAATCGGATGTAAGAGAGCTAAATGCTGCTTTGCATAATTCAGACATTGCAAAAAATCAAAGTAAATGGAAAGTACGCAACACTAAAGGACGTCATGCCATTGCTGTAGGCATTGATGAAACTTTAGAAATGCTAATTGACGGACATGTTGGTTATTACTGTGCTGGCATGAATAAACATGCAAACATAACTGTAAATGGACATTGTGGTCCAGGTGTAGCTGAAAACATGATGTCAGGAACGGTAAGGATTAAGGGTAATGCTTCGCAATATGCAGGCGCAACCGCCCACGGCGGCCTACTTGTTATAGAAGGCGATGCGAGTTCACGCTGTGGAATTTCTATGAAAGGCGTAGACATTGTAGTCAAGGGGAATGTTGGCCATATGAGTGCATTCATGGCACAAAAAGGCTGTTTAGTTGTGTGTGGTGATGCGGGTGATGCACTTGGCGATTCTCTCTACGAAGCTCGTCTCTATGTTCGCGGGAAAGTTGCAAGCCTAGGTGCAGACTGTATTGAAAAGCCAATGAAATTAGAACATAAGGCTGAACTAAAAGAATTACTCAAACAAGCTAATCTTTCAGATATTAATGTTGATGAGTTTCATCGCTATGGTTCTGCAAGAACACTATACAATTTTAATATTGATAACGTGGGAGCTTACTAGTTGAAGCTTATTGGAAGGAATCTTTGATGACACAAGAAGAAAACTTAAATTCCTGGTTGAAAGAATCTGCTACCTTTCCGCGACACGTCATAGCAGAAATTCAACGCGCTGCAAAAACGGGGCTGTATGATATTCGCGGCTATGGCGCGAAACGACATGTCCCTTGTTTCGATGACTTATTATTTTTAGGTGCAAGTATGTCGCGTTACCCACTCGAAGGTTATCGAGAAAAATGCGACACCAGCGTAACCATCGGCACACGTTTTGCTAAAAATCCCATTGAATTAAAAATACCCATCACCATTGCAGGTATGAGTTTTGGTGCTCTATCAGCACCAGCAAAAGAAGCGCTGGGCCGAGGTGCAAGCGAAGTTGGTACCAGTACAACAACAGGTGACGGTGGCATGACCCCTGAGGAAAGAGGACATTCTTCCACTCTTATATATCAGTTACTTCCCTCTCGTTACGGCATGAATCCTGATGATCTTCGTAAAGCAGATGCCATTGAAGTAGTAATTGGTCAAGGTGCCAAACCTGGTGGAGGCGGAATGTTACTTGGACAAAAAATTAGTGAACGCGTTGCAGGAATGCGCGACCTCCCCCAAGGAATCGATCAACGCAGTGCTTGTCGACATCCAGATTGGACCGGCCCGGACGATTTAGAAATAAAAATCTTAGAATTACGTGAAATTACTGATTGGCAAGTACCTATCTATATAAAAGTAGGCGCTACTCGCACTTATTACGACACCATGTTAGCCGTAAAAGCAGGTGCAGATGCAATCGTTGTGGATGGAATGCAAGGCGGTACCGCAGCGACTCAAGATGTATTTATTGAACATGTGGGTATTCCAATTTTACCTGCGGTAAGGCTTGCAGTAGAAGCGCTTACAGAAATGGATATGCACCGCAAAGTTCAACTCATCGTTTCAGGTGGAATACGTAGTGGTGCAGACGTTGCCAAAGCATTAGCACTAGGAGCCGATGCAGTTGCAATTGGTGTCGCTGCGTTAATTGCATTGGGTGACAACAGTCCTGAATACGAAGAAGAGTATCGCAAGCTTGGGACCTCCGCAGGTTATTATGATGATTATCAAGATGGTAAAGATCCTGTAGGTATTTCTACCCAAAGCGAAGAATTAGCGAAACGTTTTGATCCAATCCTAGGTGGCCGAAAACTGGCCAATTACTTGCGAGTATTAACGTTAGAAACACAAACGCTTGCACGTGCCTGTGGCAAAAGTCATGTTCATAATTTGGAACCTGAAGACATGGTTGCTTTAACACTCGAAGCAGCCGCCATGGCTAAAGTACCCCTTGCTGGCACAAATTGGATTCCAGGTGTTACTAAATTGTGAGATAGTACTAATGCTGCATGAAAGTAAAATAATGTATTTTATATGCAATGAATTTCTATGACAGGTAATAAAAACATAAGAACAAGATATAACGGAGAGTCATCATGGCAAAAGATTTAGCTCAAATTGCAAAAACTAAAGGTATCAAATATTTTCTTGTAAGCTTTGTAGATCTTTTTGGTGTACTGCGAGCCAAACTTGTTCCGGCTCGCGCTATAAAAGGCATGCAAAAAGACGGCGCGGGTTTTGCAGGCTTTGCTGCATGGCTGGACATGACACCTGCAGATTCAGATATGTTTGGAGTACCTGATCCGGATAGCTTAATTCAATTGCCATGGAATCCTGAGATTGGTTGGCTGGCATCAGATCTTTGGATGGATGGCAAAGAAGTTGAAGCGTCACCACGAGTAGCGCTTAAAAGGCAAATAGCGAAAGCAGAAAAAAAAGGCTATCGCGTTAAAACAGGCGTTGAGTGTGAATACTTTTTAGTAAATCAAGAAGGATCCGAATTATCTGATCCTTATGATACACAAACGAAACCTTGTTATGACCAACAAGCATTGATGCGTCGCTACCCTGTGGTAAAAGAAATCTGCGATTGCATGTTAGAGCTTGGTTGGGGTCCTTATCAAAATGATCATGAAGATGCCAACGGACAATTTGAAATGAATTGGGACTATAACGATGTGTTACTCACTGCAGATCGACATGTGTTTTTTAAATACATGACCAAAACCATTGCAGAAAATCATGGCATGCGCGCAACCTTTATGCCGAAACCATTTTCAAATTTAACTGGTAATGGCTGCCATTCACATATTTCGATTTGGGATAGAACTGGCAAGAAAAATCTATTTTTAAGTAAAAATGATGAGCTAGGCTTATCAAAACTAGCCTATCAGTTTCTTGGAGGTATTATGCAACATGCTGTTTCCATGTGTGCAATATTTAATCCAACGGTTAATAGCTATAAAAGAATCGATGCACCACGCACTACTTCCGGCGCAACTTGGTCACCTACAGCAGTAACCTATTCTGGTAATAATCGTACTCACATGATTCGCGTCCCAGATGATGGGCGATTCGAATTACGTTTATTGGATGGAGCCACTAATCCCTATTTAGCTCAAGCTGCGATCATTGCATCTGGCCTAGATGGAATTAACAACAAACGTGATCCAGGTGATCCAAGCTTCGTTAATATGTATGAGGAAGGCGATAAAGTGCGATCGGCAAAACTACTTCCTTCTACTCTTTTAGATGCACTTCGATTACTTGAAAAAAATAAAATTCTAAAAGAAGAACTTGGTGCAGAAGTTGTCGATTCTTATATCAAATTAAAAATGATGGAATGGCGCGATTACACAAGTCATCTTAGTAATTGGGAAAGACAAACTACACTTGACTGTTAGTGACTTAGCTAGATAACGACAAAGAACTGCCATTCACGTATTGCCAGAAATAGCCATTCGTTAGTAGCAAGGTGCAGTACTAATAACCCTTTATTATGTAGGTGTGCAACCAGGCACTATATGAATTAATATTTTATAATTCATCACCTTGCCTTACTTACATAAAAATGGCTATAGATCGCCGAAAATTTCTAAAAGCATCCTGTGCAGCTTCATCACTGCTCGCATCGCCATTTATTCCGAAATTATCTAACGCACGATCTAGTTCACCCTGGATCACTAAACGCGGCACCATCAAAATAGGTTTACTCTGGTCCTTAACAGGGCACCTTAGTGTGATTGAAAAACCTTCACGAGACGTTGGTCTTTATTGGGTAGACAAGATAAATAAAAATGGCGGGGTTGCTGGCTTTCAAATTGAACCCATAGTTATCGATGCAAGATCAGATATGAAAACCTATCGAGAAGGTATTCTAAATTTGATGTTAAATGAAAATGTATTAGCAACCTTTGGTGGTTATACCTCTGCAAGTCGACGCGCAGTAATGCCATTAGTAACTTTGAATAATGGTTTATTTTATTATCCAACCTGTTACGAAGGGCGAGAATGCTGGCAACATATAATTTGTACTGGCCCTATTGCTAATCAGCATTCTTACGACTTAATTCCTTATATGGTTAAACACTTTGGGCCCAGAGCCTATTTCATAGGCTCAAACTATGTCTGGCCAAAAGAATCAAATCGAAACGCTGAGCGCTGGCTTGAAAAAGCGGATGGCGAACTCACTGGTGAATCTTATATGCCGCTTGGCCAAGGTAATTTTGGCCCAATTTTCAAAAAATTAAAAAAACTCCAACCCGATTGGATTTTTTCGACTGTAGTTGGAGATTCAGACATATATCTAAGAAAAGAGTATATCAAACAAGGTTTTAGTCCGGATATTTTACCGACTGCCTCTTTAACGACATCTGAAATGGAAGTGAAACTAATGGGCAAGAGATATGGTGAAGGCCATATACTCTCTGCACCTTATTTTCAAAGCCTAACCAATGAAACTAACCAGCAATTTGTAGATCAATTTCTAGCAAGCCAATACGGTGAAAGTGGCGTTACACACTATAATATGGAAGAAACTTATTTAACTTTTCTTTATTTTAAAAAAGCTGTAGAGCTTCTGGTTAAAGAAGAAGGTGAATCCGCAATTAACCCAATGAAGCTACGACAATACTCAGCTGGGTTAGAATTAACTGAGCAAGAATCGCCCGAAGGCGCAGTACACATAGACCAAAAAAACTTTAATAGCTGGCTCACTCCTAAAATTGGAAAGTTCGATGGAAATGGTCAGATTAAATTGTTGTATCAGCAAGATCATGCCATACAGCCTGATCCATACATACTCTACCCTCAACGGGGTGAATGCATGACAACTGGCTTACACTTGCCTAATGGTAAAGTGGTTAAAGCAGCCTCCTAATAGCATTCATATTTTCTTTTTTTAAGATTTAAATTCATTTATTAATTAAGAATGAAACATGAAAAATAAAATTAAGAATATTATAAATAAAATGTCAGTTGGACAAAAAGTTCTGACAATAATATTTCTTGAGATTTTTTCTTACTCGGTAGTAACTACAATTGCACTGTCACAAATTAACTCTGTAGGCAACGTAGTTAAGCAAACATCTGACTTATATTTACCATTGTTTAGCTCATCCGAATCGATTCGACATCAAATTCAAGATAGCCGATTAAATTTAAAAGACATTATCTTTGTTGGTGATCGTGTGGTTTACGATAAAGAAGCAGAAGAAGCTTACATTGCAGCGCGTGGACGTTATCAAGAAGATCACAGTAACATCAATGAAGAAATCGATTGGGCTGACAAACTTATTACCAAAGCTTCTTCTCAAAAAGATGCGCAAAATAACTTGATAAGGGAATACAGCCAGAATTTACTACGTCAACTATCTAGTCTTAGACATGCTAGTCGTATTCACAACATCCGTGCCGAAAAAGTGTTTCACCATGTAGAAGATGGTTCATTCTTAATGGGAATGGAAATGGTTTCTGATGTCGAAGCAAGTGAGAAAACGCTTATTAATGAACTAGATGCGCTTGTTACAGAGCTAAGTAATCTCAACGATGCTTCAGTAGAATATGCGGGTCGTGTAGAAAACACCGCATCCAGTTTTACTGTGCTTGCTTCAATCATCACTATCTGCATAGTTATTACTATTTTTTACTATGTAGTTAAAAGAAATATATCCGATCCTTTGCATGCTTTAACTGACACCATTAATTCCATTAGCGCCTTACATGATATTGAAGATTCGGAAATGGAAAAAGAGTTAATGTCGCGAGGTGACGAACTTGGAATGGTAAGCCGAAGCTTCAATAAACTAAAACATGATTTAAGTGCACAAGATAAGAATCTGCGTGATGCGAAAGAGGATGCCGAGAGAGCAAATCGTGCAAAATCACAATTCTTAGCTTCAGCAAGTCACGATCTTCGTCAACCGCTACATGCGATGCAGATGTATATCACAGCATTGCAACAAAAAATTAAAGACAGAAACTTACTTAAAATTGTTTCAGATATCGATGCAGTTTCTATATCAACAGGACGTTTATTAAATTCAATTTTAGATGTTTCTCAACTGGAAGCTGGAGCTGTAAAACCTCAAATCGAAAACTTTGCTATACAAGAAGTGTTGCACAGGGTTGCACGTGGTTTTCGCCCGATGTCGTATCGAAAAGGAATCGCATTACACATTGTTCCATCGAGCGCATACGTACATAGCGACCCCATATTGTTAGAACAAATTATTGGAAATTTTGTTGCTAATGCCATTCGCTATACAAAAACAGGCCGTGTCTTGTTGGGATGTCGGCGTAGAAAAGGAAAACTTTCAATTGAGGTTTTGGATACCGGGCCAGGTATTCCAAAACATCAGCGTGATGCTATTTTCGATGATTTTCATCAACTAGATAATAAAGAACGCGACCGTGGCAAAGGACTGGGACTTGGATTAGCCATAGTACGCCGACTTTCTATATGCCTGGGCCATCAAATAGAACATTCTTCAGAAGTTAATCAAGGATCACGATTTGCAGTGATTGTCGAATTGGGTAATAAGCCCGCAAAAGCCATTCAATCAAGAACGTATGAAACAAGTTTATTGGATTTAAATAACACTTCAGTATTGTTGATCGAAGATGATGTAATAGTGCTAAATGCAACCCAACAACTTCTTGAGTCATGGAAATGCAATGTCATCTGTGCCAAATCCGCACAAGAAGCAGAACGCTTAATGTTTGATCCACAAAATATTCCCGACATCATTATTGCTGATTACCGTCTACCAGGAAGTGTCAATGGCGTACAAGTTATTAATAATATTACAGCGAAGCTAGGCTATCCCGTACCCGCATTTATTATTACAGGTGAAGCGGAAACGAGTGAAGTCCGTAAAATTGCAGACCATGGTTACCGCGTACTATCGAAACCGGTCCACCCTGCTAAATTAAGAGCACTTATCTCTCATTTGATCGTAGAGTCAAAAGAAACTTCGCTGAAGTCGGATAAGCTTAAAGTCTCTGTGTCTTAAATCTAAGCATTCAGCTTTAATTAAATAAAATTCAAGCCAATATAGCTTTATCCATTTGGACTTATACTGAGTGTAATTTTCTTATGAGTACTCTTTATCTCTTTTAAGTTGCGCATACATTGCTACAGCTTCTGTACGATTTTGTACGTTTAAGGTTTTAAAAATACGCGATGAATGCATTTTTACAGTGCCCACATTTAAACCAAGATCATTAGCAATATCTCTGTTCGGTTTACCCAATGCCATGAGATCTAATACTTCTAATTGCCGTGGCGTAAGTTGTGCATAACTCTGCTCTAAAGGATTTCCAAACACTTCTGCTACATTGGCTTGTTCTTGCATTTGATCCTCATTTGCTGAACTTGTGCCTAAAACATGTGGCGGAACATATACTCCACCAGATAAAACCAATTTTATTGCACTCATCATCACTTCTGGAGATGAGGTTTTAGGTATATAACCCATTGCACCTGCAGCTAGTGCACTACGTATAGC
>JABDMD010000020.1 GCA_013001685.1 Gammaproteobacteria bacterium
CCTTTGGGCATCATCTTGGAGATGAGGTGTTAAAGCGGTTAACGAATATATTTACTAAACATCTCCCGGGTAATGCACATCTGATACGTTTGGGCGGGGATGAGTTTGCAGTACTTTATTCGGGCGATAAGTTTGAGGAAATTATTAATCGATGTCTTCGTCATTTGCAAACTGATCCTGCATTATTGAAAGCTGCAAATGGAATGCCGGTGTTGGTTAGTACAGGATATGCCAGCATTAAAAAAGACGAAACGCCCGAGTTTGAAGCCGTTTACAAGCGAGCAGATGAACAACTTTATGCGACGAAGAAATATAATAAAAAAATTATCGATACCCAACTTTTATCAGTTATTAGGTCAACAAAATAAATTTATCGTTTCGTTCTCATTAGCAGCGACGAATTTTATTTTGATGAGGATGAAATTACCGTGAGCGGTTTAGTGAATTAGCTACAAATGGAATATATCTTTTACATAACTGATGATTTTAAATGTGTGAGTACTTTTATAAAGGACTGCATGTGGAAGACAGAAAACCAACTTTAGTAGATGTCTTAAAAAGTGTACTCGCCAGTTTTTTTGGTGTGCAGAGTGATGAAAATCGCAAGCGAGATTTTCAGCATGGTAATCCTGCGCAATTTATAATTGTTGGATTGGTGCTGACGGTTTTGTTTATTGTGGGTATGATTTTGATAGTAAAACTTATACTTGCTTCAGCTACATAATCTATAATGCGCCGTTATCTTCAAGAAATTCAACAATCCCTTCTGCTATTTGTTGATAACCTCTTGCATTGGGGTGTGCAAAATCTGATTTTAATGAATTATCCCCTAGAATATCGGGCAGCAGCGAAAGTTCAATAGGAATATTGGCTTCATTTGCAATCTGTTCATAAATTTCAGCACTTTTTAGAAAAATACCTGGTTCAGGTACACCAAGCATAGCGATTTGTATATTTCTCATTTTCGCTAATTCAATCATTGCTAATAAATTACTTTTTTGTTCTTTGCGAGAAAGCTTTTTCAATATATCGTTGCCACCATGAGTAAGAATAAGAAGGTCCGGATTATATTGATCGAGTAAATTAGGTAAGCGTTCTAAACCTTTACTACTGATTTCTCCAGGTATTCCAGCATTGATCACTTTAAAATTTGTTAACTCAGCAAGAAGAGTTGGATAATCTTCGCCTTTATTAGCACCAGTGCCATGAGTCAGGCTGTCACCAAATGCAAGTATCGTCGCATCACTTGATAACAAGCTAAGGTTTTTAGATGAATCACTACATGTGTAGAGAGTTAAACTCAGCAGGAAAATCGATAACATTTTTATTATCATAAGCTTTATTTTGTACTCAATAATCCCAAAAACTTTTCCTGCACACGCCGAAAGCATCACATCTTTCACAAGTATCATCGCTTGCAAGTGCTGTAAATGGAGTATCTTGGTTTAGACTTTGGAAAAATGCTTGCAGTCGTTGAAGATGTTCGCTTTTTAGGCTATCAAGATCATCATCTTTTATCACTGCGATGCTCTTAACGGTGTTGCCATCACCGATTGCAACAAACTCAACTTGTGAGGTTTTTTCGTCTGTGTTGGATTCATTTAATAATGCATACATAGGGAGTTGAACTTGTTCACCTACAATAATGCTTTTCTTGGTTGGTGTTATTCCTGTTTTGTAATCTATGATGGCATATCCATCTGCAGATTTATCTACGCGGTCGAGTCTTCCGTGCACTTGGAGAGATTCATCGATATTAAGTTTTTTAGAGGCCTCATGATGAAGTGGAGTGTAGTTTGACTGTCGCTTAATTTCCCAGTCTATGAATTTTGGAATTAAATTTAACCAACGCTGCAACCACAATTCATTAATAAAATTGTCATCCGTTCCTGTGTCTGAGGATTGTGAAAATACCTGCTCACTAATCATGCTGAGCATTATTTCTGCTTCATTGCGGTTATGTACAGTAACTTTGCTAGTGAATGGACCGGGTAGAGAAGGAAGATTGCTAAAAAATGCATGGATACTTTGATGCACGAGACTTCCAAAGTCAGCTTTGCCTAATTCTTCCTTTAACTCATCCGTTTGGGATAGTTTTAAGCAACTTAAAGCAAAGTATTGGTAAGGGCAGTTAACCAAACTTTGGTATTGAGAGATTGAAATGCTGTCAGGTTTAAGTTCTGGGATTAATACCGGGCTGGGTTGTGTGGATTGTGCTGGTAATGGAATTTCTGATATCTGTTTAACGCTAGTGGTATCTTGTTCAACTAGGAATTCCAGTGTGGAATCTGCTAAATCTTTGTTATAAGCCATGCGGCAAAAGGTTTCGATGGCTTCTAGCCAAGGAGATGCTATAGTTTTTTCACCATTTTGCTCTGTTTGCACGGTTATTAGAATTTGCTCGGTAGAATCTAATAAACTACGAAATTGATGCAGGTGTCGTGCATGATCTTCGCGCCAGGTAGGAATTTTTAGTTCAGCTCGAACTTGCTCGTTAAAGAAAACATAATTACTGCTTGTTCCAGGAAAATTATTCTTATCTACCGATGCAATAATTAGTGCGTCAAATATTTGTAAGCGACTTTGTTCTAAACTGCAAAAAGTTACGCTAGTTTTAGAAGCAGGTGGTTTATAGTTTTGTTGATCAAATATTCTTGACATGAAACGTCTTGATTCTGACCAGCTCATAGTGTTATCAACTAATTTGAAATGGGCGATCTGATCTTCAAATAGATCAATAATCTGTTTTCCTGCATCATCATTGCTTAAACTGGTATATAGTCCGATAGGCTTTAAGCTATTAAGTAATTCACTGATAAAGCGGTGTAGCGGATTAGTTTTATGGTCATGTAATTTAGCAAGCAATTGTGCGCTGTTTTCAAAGCTATCGAGTAGAGCATCGAGATATTCAAAAATGACTGTATCTAACGTGCTATTTTTTTCTTGTACTTTTTCGATTGCATTGCGATAGCGATGAATACCGCTGTGTAGATTGAATTTAAGGATAATTTCTTTTTCTAAGAAATTGATAGCTTGTGCATGTATGTCACAATCAGTAACAGGAAAAAATGGTGAATTCGCAAGCGCTAGTAGTTGTTTTGCAGGATATTTTTCTTCTATTAACTGTAACCACCATTCTACAACTACGGCTGCACTAGTTGTCGCTAAGGCCCAGCCTGCGGCATCATTAACGTAAATGTTAGCGTGTTCTAATACGGCGCGTAATCTTCGCACCAATTTACGGTCCGTAGTAACTACACCAATATTTTGTTTGTGTTCATTAATCCAAATGCGAATTTGGATATCAATTGCTTTAGTGTGTTGTTCAAAGCTATTACTTTTATAGATATTTAAATGCTCACTTAAGGGGTCAGCGCAAGTATTTGCAAAAGTTTCTGCTCGTTGCTTAATATTTAGTGAATTGTCTTCAAAAACCTCATCTAGTAACTTCGAATAGGGGGTGCTTTCTTCATTTTCGTTGAAATGAGTTTGGGTATCAGGGCTTAAATGCTTCTTTAACCAAAAGTCTGTGCGTGTTGAATAATCTTGATTGCTCGCATAGGCGAAAAAAAATAATTTGGATCGTTGTTCAGCTTTATTTAGAAAGTTACATTCAAGTTTAGATAATTGGTCTAAGCCTACACAGTAAAATATATCTTCCTCAGCAGTATTTACGTTCTTTAATGCGTCTGTATAGGCTTGGGTGGGGTCAAGATAATCTTCATCAGTAATTTGAATTTGCCATGCTTCCCATAATACTTTTACTAAGTCAGACTCGTGTAAAAGAGCATGCGAAATATCTTGGTTTTCATCTTGATAATAACTATTAAACTCTATCGGTTTAATGTCATTTAAAAGCATTGCATCGAATAGTGACAATAATTCGTTTGCAATTCCCCAAGGATTTGCGCTTGAAAACAAATCAGGTTGTTGCTTAATCGCATCGACTAAAATTAATTCGCGCGCGTATTGTGATAATACCGGTTTGTTAATTTCGTGTTTACTACGCACCCACTGTCGTAATGTGGTTAGTGTTGGCGGGAAAACAGCATCATGTCCTTGTAATGCTACTTCTTTAAGAATGTTCTCGCGTAGTAGGGTTTGTGATAACTGATTCGGTAAAAAGACAGTGACTTTACGAAGATCAGGAAGTAGATGAGTTGCTTTTTTGGCAATATTTTTACTGACGATATTCAGTAGATCATTGCTGTAATGAACAAGATGTATGTTATTGAGCACGTACAAATCTAGTTTCTAGTTCACTCTTTTTTATTCTTCAAGATAATCATTTATTCTTCAAGATAATCACGTTTATTTTTGACGGTTTCCCAATCTTTTGCATCTTCGGGTGCGGGTTTTATGCTGGTTATTACTGGCCACTTGGCAGAATATCTTTCATTAATCTCAAGAAAATCATGTTGGTCCTCTGCTAGATCATCTTCGCTCACAATGGCTTCAACTGGACATTCGGTTTCACACATTGCACAGTCAATACATTCTTCCGGGTCAATGACCAGCATGTTTGGACCTTCGTGAAAGCAGTCTACCGGACAGACTTCCACACAGTCGGTATATTTACACTTAATACAGGGTTCAGTTACTAAAAAAGTCATAAAATTTGATAACTACTTTTAAGGTGAGCAATTGTAGGGAATTGTGCAAGAGTTGGAAATATAAGCTGAAATTAGCCTAAATTCGGGCAAGATCACAACTAGGTCGCACTTCATTCATATTTAAAACGCTATAATTATTTGTGGTACTCGAATTCACAATATGTATGACAATAAAAACAGCAATTTGTCATGAATAAATACTTAGTAACTGGCGGTGCCGGATTTATTGGTTCTCATACTGTAGATCAACTACTTGAGCGTGAACAGCGTGTCGTGGTGCTGGATAATTTTTCATCAGGTAGTCGTGAAAATCTACCCGAATCACATCCATTATTAGAGATTTTTGAGGGAGATATACGTGATGCCACAGCTGTAGCAGAAGCAGCAAATGGAGTGACGCATTGTTTACACTTGGCAGCACAAGTCTCGGTAGTGAAATCTCTAGAAGACCCGGCTGATTCAGCCACGCATAATATCCTTGGTTTTATTAATGTGCTAAATGCTATTAAAGAGAATAAAGCAAAGCGATTTGTGTATGCCTCTTCAGCTGCAACCTATGGCAATCCCAAAACCTTGCCATTAAATGAAAATGAACCACTCAGGCCCGAATCACCTTATGGTTTAGAAAAGCAAATTAATGAATTATATGTAAAGTTATTTAAAGAACTATATGAAACCTCTTCATGTGGGATGCGTTTTTTTAATGTATATGGGCCTAGACAAAACCCTAAATCACCCTATGCAGGTGTAATTGCTTTATTTGCCGATGCGGTATTGGCTAATAAGGTTTTAACCATTAATGGTGATGGCTCGCAAACTCGCGACTTTATTTTTGTAAATGATGTAGCAAGAGCCAATGTTGCAGCGCTTAATTCTGATTATGAAGGTGCGGTGAATGTTGCTACTGGCTCGACTGTTACTTTATTAGAATTAATTGAAGTGCTAGAAAAAATTTCTGGCCAGACTTGTGATAAAAATTTTGGCCCTGAGAGAGAGGGGGATATCAAACATTCCGCTGCAACAGTGAACACTTTGCAACAAGAACTCAATATTAAAGCAAAATATACTTTAGAAGAGGGCTTGAGAGAATTATTAAATTCAACTCAACAAGTTAACTAAGCGATTTTAATTTATATAGAATTTCTAGTGCCTCTTTAGGACTTAATTCATCCGGATCAATATTTACTAAGTATTCAACACTTGGATGAATTCTATCTTCTTCAAGATCGAGTCCAAGTTGGGGTTGATGATCAGCAGCTTTCGACTTCACAACTTCGGATTCCAATTGTTTTAATTTCAACTTTGCACTAGCAATAACGGTTTTTGGAATGCCTGCAAGTTGTGCCACTTGTAAACCATAACTTTGGTTTGCAGGACCTTCTTTTACTGCATGTAGAAATATGATCTTTTCATTATGTTCAATGGCATCAATATGAACATTGTGAATTTGGTTAAATAATTCTGGGAGTTGTGTAAGTTCAAAGTAGTGCGTGGCAAATAAGCAATAAGATTGATTCACCTCACTAAGGTGTTCCGCGCAACACCATGCAAGTGACAGTCCATCATATGTGCTAGTACCTCTACCTACTTCATCCATCAACACTAAACTTTGTTTAGATGCATTGTTTAGAATATTAGCGGCTTCTGTCATTTCCACCATAAAAGTGGATCGGCCAGAGCTTAAATCATCCGATGCACCAATGCGTGTGTAGATGGCATCGATGGGTCCGAGTTTGCATTCTTTAGCAGGAACAAAACTGCCGCTATAAGCAAGCCAAGTAATGAGGGCTATTTGCCGCATATAAGTAGACTTGCCTCCCATATTCGGGCCGGTAATAAGCAACAACTTGTGTTGTTCATCTAAGAACGCATCATTAGCCGTAAAGGGATCACTTTGTACATGCTCTATAACAGGGTGTCTGCCTTGTTTAATATGTATGCAGCTATCAGTAGTAAAACTTGGTTGCACATAATTTAATGTTGCAGCACGTTCTGCAAAGGTCGCTAAGGCGTCTACTTGCGCTAATGCTTTAGAGCAGTTTTGTATGATAGCTAGCTCTTCATTTAGTTCTGTTAATAGCTGATCATATAAATATTTTTCACGTTTGAGTGCGCGTTCTTTTGCGCTGAGTACATTATCTTCAAATTTCTTAAGTTCCGGAGTGATGTAGCGTTCGGTATTTTTTAATGTCTGTCTACGAGTGTAATGTTCTGGCGCTCGATCAGCATGACTACGTGGAATCTCGATGTAGTAGCCATGAATACGATTGTAAGAAACTTTTAAATTAGTGATATTGGTAGCAGATTTTTCTTGCTGTTCTAAGTCGATTAAAAACTGGTTTGCATTGGTGCTTATACCTCGTAATTCATCAAGTTCTGTGTCGTAACCGGGTTTAATTACACCACCGTCACGAATGAGTGCAGGTAATTCATCACCCAAGGCATGTTTTAACTTTGAGGTTAATGCTTCATGTCCGTTGAGTAATTCTGCAGATTCTAGTAGCAGTTTACTATTATAATTTTCAAGTTGTTTTTGTATGTTAGGAATACATTGTAGGGTCGATCGCAATGCATCTAGATCTCTGGGTTGTGCGGTCTGTAAGGCGATACGACTGCGTATTCGCTCGATGTCTTTTATATTTATAAGTAGATCATACAACTCATGGTAATTGTTTAAATGCAAAAATTCAGAAATAGCAGCATGGCGCTGTAATAAAGAGCTTTCGTTGCGTGTAGGTTGATTTAACCAGGAACGTAAACAACGTGAACCCATTGCGCATGCAGTTTTGTCTAAAACATTGACGAGACTATGTTTTGAATCACCTTGAGTAGAGACTTCTATCTCAAGATTTTTGCGTGTCACACCGTCGATGGCTAAATATTCGTCTTTATGACAAATCTGTAGTCCGTCAATATGAGGTAGTTGTGTTTTCTGTGTGTCTTTTACATATTGCAGTACTGCACCGGCTGCTGAAATAGCAAAAGGGTGGTTGTTACAACCATAACCGTTTAAATCTCTAGTACCAAATTGTTTGCATAAAGCAGTAACTGAAGATTCAAATTCAAAATGCCAAATTGGAACCGACCTAGAAGTATATTTATCGACTAACTGACTTAGATCTGAGTTTAATAGAGCATCTTCGGATAATAGTATTTCTGCAGGTTGAATGCGTTCAATTTCATCATGCAATTCTTGAATTGAACTGCAGGTTTGTAATAAAAATCTACCAGAGCTTAAATCTAGATATGCCAATCCATGAGTTTTTTCGTGGTTGCATATGGCGAGCAAATAATTTTCTTTTTGTCGTTCTAGTAATTCTTCTTCAATAACTGTGCCGGGAGTGATAACGCGTGTAACTTTGCGTTCGACTAGTCCTTTGCTAGCTGCTGGGTCGCCAATTTGGTCACAAATGGCAACCGATTCACCACGTTTTAATAATTTCGCTAAATAGCCTTCTGTAGCGTGAACAGGTACACCTGCCATAGGGATTTCATCTGCAGAATTTTTATTGCGCGAGGTTAGGGTGAGATCAAGAAGCTTTGCTGCATGTCTTGCATCTTCAAAAAACAGCTCAAAAAAATCGCCCATGCGATAAAACAGCAACATATCGGGATATTCTGCTTTGATGCGCAAATATTGCTGCATCATGGGGGTGTGTTTTATTGGGGGGCGTGCGATCATAAATAGCAGTCTAACGAAGAATGCTTTTTTAGGCAGCTCAAATAATATCCAACTATCAAGAATAATTAATTCAAGCGTGTGACCGTGGGGATGTTTGTGTCAGATAAAAAAAATCCTAATAGTAAATTCCCAATGGAAACCTTAATTGAACAATTGGCAGAACGTTTAGTTGAAAAAAACTTAACACTTGCAGTGGCAGAGTCTTGTACCGGCGGAATGCTTGCACAACAATGTACTTCTCTTAATGGAAGCTCAAAATGGTTTGAATGTGGTTTTGTAACTTATAGTAATGCTTCAAAAATTCGTTTATTAGGAGTTCAAGCTAATGTACTTGATGAGGTTGGTGCAGTAAGTTCACAAGTTGCTGAACAAATGGCTACAGGAGTCCTCGCACATAGTGAAGCTAATATAAGTGCTTCCATTACAGGTATTGCAGGGCCAGGGGGAGGAGGTGAGTCTAAACCGGTTGGTTCTGTATATATTGCTACTGCTGTTAAAAACCAGCCAGCCTGCGCAATCTATCACCTTTTTCAGGGTGACCGTCAATCTATACGTGAGCAAACCACACAGATGGCGTTAGTTGCGTTATTAGAGAGAGTTGGGGACTTATAAATGAGTAAAAAGCGTTTGTTTTTTGGTTTGCTGCCAGATAAAGAAGTGCATGAACAGTTGGTCGAGCTCTCTAGATCATTTCCGATCGTAAAAGGGGTGCGACCAGTACCAAATAATAATCTGCACATTACTTTACAATTTTTAGGTGACTTAGAAGCAAATGAACGTAAGTGTTTGGAAAAGAAGATGGTGCAAACTTTTGTGCAAGCATTTTCATTGCGTTTAGATCTTTATGGCTACTTTAAACTCTCACAGACATTGTGGCTTGGCTGTTCTTCCTACCCTAGAGAATTAACTAGATTAGTTAACCATCTAAAATCTATAGCAGAAAATTGTGGCGTGAATACGGATGAAGGTATTTATAAACCACATGTAACCTTATTCAAGAAGGTTCCTAAAGCTGAATTTCCTGATATCCCTTTCACAATTACATGGCGAGCAACTGAATTTCATTTACTTGAATCTGTTAGCGATGAAAATACAACTCGTTATAATAAGTTGGCAACGTACTCGTTCTTAAAAGAAGAGTAATTCAAACGAGTAAAATTTAAATGTCATAGCAAGTGTTTTTGCACTTCGAATGTGCCAATATAATCTAACTAATACTTAATCATTAGTAACAAAACAATATTTTAGACATAGGCCATACTTAGGCCGTAAACGTAGGGGTAGTACCAGTGGACGAGAATCGTAAAAAAGCGCTAGTGGCCGCACTAGGTCAAATAGAGAGACAATTTGGTAAAGGTGCAGTAATGCGCTTGGGTGATTCTACTGCTGCACGTGATATTGAAGTAGTTTCAACAGGTTCTCTTGCATTAGATGTCGCATTGGGAATCGGCGGTTTACCTAAAGGGCGTGTAATTGAAATTTATGGCCCTGAGTCATCTGGTAAAACAACGCTTACTCTACAAGCAATCGCTGAATGTCAAAAGAATGGTGGAACTGCTGCATTTGTGGATGCAGAGCATGCGCTTGATCCAAGTTATGCCGAAAAAATTGGTGTGAATGTAGATGATCTTTTAGTTTCACAACCTGATACAGGTGAACAAGCATTAGAAATTACCGATATGTTGGTTCGTTCTGGTGCAGTAGATATTGTGGTTGTCGATTCAGTTGCTGCATTAACCCCACGCGCTGAAATTGAAGGTGATATGGGTGATTCACATATGGGTTTGCAGGCACGCTTGATGTCTCAAGCACTGCGCAAACTCACCGGTAACATTAAACGCTCTAACACCATGGTGATTTTCATCAACCAAATGCGCATGAAGATTGGTGTCATGTTTGGGAGCCCGGAAACCACAACAGGTGGTAATGCCTTAAAGTTTTATGCTTCTGTGCGATTAGACATACGTCGTATTGGTGCGATTAAGAAAGGTGATGAAATCCTAGGTAACGAAACTCGTGTGAAGGTTGTGAAAAACAAACTTGCACCTCCATTTAAGAAAGCCGAGTTTGAAATTCTATATGGAGAAGGTATTTCAAGACTGGGTGAGCTGATTGATATGGGTGTGGAATATGGTTTCGTAAATAAAGCAGGATCTTGGTATAGCTATAATGAAGAACGTATCGGACAAGGCAAAGAGAATGCACGTGCTTATTTGCTTGAAAATCCTGAAATGGCGAATGAGATTGACCAAAAATTGCGCGAGTTATTACTGCCGAGTGTTGATGATTTAAATCAGGATATAGAAGCTGACGACCAGGAAGCAGAGGAAGAAACGACTGAAGCCTAATTCTAATAAACAAGTACGTTCCATACGTAATTCTGCACTTGATATTCTAGCTAGGCGTGAGCACACACGCCTAGAGCTCACTCGCAAACTTAAAGCCAAAGATTTCACGGATAGTGAAATAGAAGAACAGATAGAAGTTCTTATCCAAGATGGTTTACAAAGTGATGAGCGATATGCGGAAAGCTATGTGCATATGCGCCGCAAACGCGGCTATGGTCCCCTCAAAATTAAGCAAGAGCTTCAACAGCGTGGAGTTTCTTCAGATCTAGTTGATGCCTTTGTCGAGATTAACGATAAAATCTGGTTAAAAACGGCATGTCAGGCTTATGAAAAAAAATTTGGGGCGAACACCTCAGATTCTGCAAATGAACGGGCCAAACGCATGCGTTTCCTTCAATCCCGTGGCTTTACTGGTGATATAATCCAAAAAACATTCAGTTCATTCAGATCATAAAATCATTTTGAGACGCTATTGATGGCGTCCGTTGTAGTCAATATGGAACTTAGCTCAGAACTTCGCAGCGCATTTTTAAATTATTTTAAGGAAAATGGTCACGAAATAGTGGCGTCTAGTCCACTTGTGCCTAGTAATGATCCTACATTGTTATTCACCAATGCTGGCATGGTGCAATTCAAAGAAGTATTTCTCGGTAAAGAAGCACTCAAATATACCCGTGCAACTTCAAGTCAGCGCTGTGTTCGTGCCGGTGGCAAACATAACGATCTAGAAAATGTTGGTTATACAGCCAGGCATCACACCTTTTTTGAAATGCTGGGAAATTTTAGCTTTGGTGATTACTTTAAATCTGAAGCGATTCATTACGCGTGGGATTTTCTCACCAAAGTGGTTGGTTTGCCGGAAGAAAAATTGTGGGTAACGGTTTTTGAAGACGATGATGAAGCGGCAGAGATTTGGCTGAATGAGATTAAAATAGATCAAAGTAAATTAGCTCGCATCGGTGCGAAAGATAATTTCTGGTCTATGGGTGATACCGGTCCTTGTGGTCCCTGTACAGAAATATTTTATGACCACGGAGATAAAGTACCCGGCGGTCCACCAGGTACACCGGAGGAAGATGGTGATCGCTATGTAGAAATATGGAACCTGGTGTTTATGCAATACGATCGCGATAAAAAAGGCAACTTAAATCCTTTGCCTAAACCTTCGGTAGATACAGGCATGGGTTTAGAGCGACTAGCAGCCATCATGCAAGGTGTAACTAATAATTATGATACAGACCTTTTTACTGGAATTATTAAAACAACTGCTGAAATTGCAAAAGTTAAAGATATCTCAAATCCGTCGTTACGTGTGATTGCCGATCATATTCGGTCTTGCAGTTTTATGATTACCGATGGTGTGATTCCTTCTAATGAAGGTCGTGGGTATGTATTACGTCGCATTATTCGCCGTGCTGCACGGCATGGAAATAAATTAGGTATTACTGAACCGTTTTTCTACAAACTTGTACAACCTTTAGTAGATAACATGGGCTCGGCTTATTCTGAATTAGTAGATGCTCAGCAACGTGTAGAAAAAGTCTTAGAAACCGAAGAGCTTCGCTTTAATGAAACCCTTCACCAGGGTATGCGTATTTTGCAAGATGATATTAAAAGTTTATCTGGCGACACCATTTCAGGTGAAACCGTATTTAAGCTCTATGATACTTATGGTTTCCCTGCAGATTTAACCGCAGATGTTGCACGCGAACAGAACTTAAAAATTGATGAAGTCGGTTTTCAAAAGCAAATGGAAGTACAACGTGAGCGAGGACGCCAAGCTAGTCGTTTTGATGTGGAATATGACGCCTCAATTGCTGTGAAAACTCATACAGAATTTACTGGCTATAAACACGTTGAGGACGAGGGTGTAGTAAAAGAGATATTTGTTAATAACGAAAGCGTAAAAACCATTAAAGAAGGTGAATCAGGATTAGTTATTTTAGATCAAACACCTTTTTATGCAGAATCAGGTGGTCAAGTTGGTGATCAAGGTTTGTTGACAAATAAGCAAGCAAGCTTTGTGGTGACTGATACTCAAAAACAAGGAAATGCACATGCGCATATAGGCAAACAATCATCGGGAACATTAAAAGTAGGTGATCAAGTTAGCGCTCTGGCTGATTTTGTACGTAGACAGGCAGTAGTATTAAATCATTCTGCAACCCACTTGATGCATGCCGCCTTGCGTAAAGTGCTAGGTGAGCATGTGCAACAAAAAGGTTCATTGGTTGCTCCGGATCGTTTGCGATTTGATTTTTCACATGATTCACCGATAAGTGATCAGGATTTGCAACAAATTGAAGATATTGTAAATCACCAAATTCGTATCAATACTGAAGCTACGGCTAAAACGATGTCAAAAGAAAAAGCACTAGAAGCTGGTGCAATGGCTTTGTTTGGTGAAAAATATGGTGATGAAGTTCGCGTATTGTCTATCGGCGAGTTTTCTGTAGAACTATGTGGTGGCACGCATGTTAATCGAGCTGGCGATATTGGAATTTTTAAAATCATTTCTGAAACCGGTATTGCATCAGGTGTGCGGCGCATTGAAGCGGTTACCGGTGAAGGTGCACTGCAATGGATTAAAGACAATGAAAAACAGTTAGCGAGTATTGCAGATCTTTTGAAAGCGTCTAGGTCTGAAGCTAAAGATAAAGTTACACAGCTTATAGAACGTAACCGAAAATTAGAAAAAGAGCTCAATCAATTAAAAGCTAAGTTAGCTACTCAAGCAGGTAGCGATTTAGCTGCATCAGCAATTGAAATTGATGGCATGAAAGTTCTTGCACATAAAATTGAAGGTGCTGATCCAAAGTCCTTGCGAGATATTCTTGATCAACTAAAAAATAAGCTCGGAAGTGCCGCAATTGTTTTAGGCACCAGCAATGGCAACAAAGTAAGCCTTATAGCTGGTGTGACCAAAGATCAAACTAGTCGTATTACAGCAGGTGATTTAGTCAATGCGGTTGCTGAGCAAGTTGGTGGTAAAGGTGGCGGACGCCCCGATATGGCGCAGGCCGGTGGAACTGATCCTGCTGCGCTAGATGCAGCGCTTAAATCTGTACCAGATTGGATTCGTGAAAATATATAGCTAATTAGCCGCCGATTACTAGCATATCTTTAGCCTGATCATTAGAATCACGGCTCATTTATCATCTAATAAACAAGTATCAGGGATCGTTATTTAGCATGGCGCTGATTGTACAAAAATATGGCGGTACTTCAGTCGGTACAGTTGAACGTATCGAAGCAGTGGCTGAAAAAATTATTGCTACCCAGAAGTTGGGCAACCAAGTTGTGGTGGTGGTATCTGCCATGAGCGGTGAAACCAATCGCCTAATAGGTTTAGCTGAAGAAGTTCAAGGTACTAAAACACCAACAGGTCGTGAATTAGATGTATTAGTGTCTACTGGTGAGCAAGTAACGATCGCACTGTTATCAATGGCATTGCAAAAAAGAGATTGTGATGCCGTGTCTTGCACAGGTGGACAATTAAATATTCGCACTGATAATAAATTTAACAAAGCACGTATTCAGGATATCGATGGAGAGCATTTAAAGAAACTTTTAAATGATGGCAACGTTGTTGTAGTGGCGGGTTTTCAAGGTGTCGATAGCGAAGGCAATATTACAACACTTGGGCGTGGTGGTTCTGATACCACGGCAGTTGCACTCGCTGCTGCAGCGAAGGCAGATGAGTGTCAAATCTATACAGACGTAGATGGCGTTTACACAACCGATCCAAGAGTTGAGCCTAATGCGCGGCGTTTATCGCGTATCACTTTTGAAGAAATGTTAGAGATGGCCAGCTTAGGATCAAAAGTTTTACAAATTCGCGCAGTAGAATTTGCAGGTAAATATGATGTGCCGCTTAGAGTTCTATCATCATTTGAAGAGGGGCCGGGCACTTTAATAACGTATGAGGATGACAGCATGGAAGATCCATTAATCTCTGGTATCGCCTTTAATCGAGATGAGGCGCAACTGACCATAAAAGATGTGCCTGATCAGCCAGGTGTTGCAGCACATATTTTGGGACCAATATCGGCTGAAAACATCGAAGTGGACATGATTGTTCAAAATATAGGCAGAAAAGATACAGCTGATTTCACCTTCACTGTACATAGAAATGACTATGATAAAGCACTGAAAATCCTTGAAAATACTACAATAATTCTTGGTGGAGGCCGCATTGGTGGAAATCCCAACATCGTAAAATTATCATTAGTTGGCGTAGGGATGAGGTCACACGCGGGAATTGCGAGTAGAATGTTCAAAGCACTAGCTGATGAGAAGATAAATATCCTTATGATATCGACCTCGGAAATTAAGATTTCGGTCGTAATAGAGGAGAAATATCTGGAACTTGGCGTAAGAACATTGCATGAAGCATTTGAACTTGACCAAGCGACAGAGGTAAAAACTAAACAGCAAGTGCAGTAAAAAAATAACAAAACAGCTTTGGTATGGAGAGAAACCATAGGAGCAACGATTAACAGGAAATGTTGATAGTTGCATTGGTGAATTAAATAAAAATAATAATCGTATAAAACGGACTATCTAGGAGAT
>JABDMD010000046.1 GCA_013001685.1 Gammaproteobacteria bacterium
CTATAGGCTAAATAGTGTTTTCCTGAACTCAATTCGGTATGACTATATCTCGCCTGTACCTCTTCATTAGATTTTGGTAAATAGCCACAACTTGCACAAAAACTCATGCCTAGCAGACCGCTAATTAGAAGCTTATATGTAGTTGAATTCAAATTAAAACCAATAAAAAATTGAGAAAGGATGTATTCAGAATGATTATCTGCAACTTAGGCGCGAAAGAATACCGCGCCCAGTACAGAATCGGGTCGACGGCTAAAATTTACCGATAATAGCAACAGCAATAATGATACAAGGAATTACCATCGCAGCCACTACTAACATCGTCTTTACAAATTCGTCCATTAGTTTACTCCTATGAATATTTTTATATGATTATAGAGGCCTGGAACCCCTATAAGGCAGATCCAGCCTCATTTGCGCTATTATCGCTAAAGCAAGCCTGACCTACAAGAACACCAATAATCTATTGTTTTCATATGCTTTGTAGGGCTGAAATTCACAAAAATCTCTTATCTATCCCCATTGGTAAGTAAGCCTCAGTGGATCTTACCAACTCGCTATAATTCACTTACTCTAAAGCCTTAATACCCCTAGTTCAATTAAGCCCTTCGCAAGCAATGAATATACATATCTACGCAGAGAACAGAAGGACCAAAAAAAAATCTCGCAAACGACAAAAACCTTCTTCACCAATTATAGTCAGAGCGGTTAAACGCACCGTAAGATGGGCAAGAAATATAATACTAATACTTGTTGGTTTAAGTTTGCTAATTACGCTCGCATTGCGCTGGATTAACCCTCCATACACCAGCTTCATGATCGTACAAAGAGTATCAACTAACCTTATTCCCTACAAAATAAATTGGGTAGCTGTGAAAGAAATTTCACCATATCTTTTAATTGCAGCGGTGGCAGCTGAAGATCAAAAGTTTCCAGATCATTATGGCTTTGATCTAAAGGCAATCCAATCTGCGCTCGAACAAAATAAAAATCAAAAAAGATTGCGAGGTGCCAGCACCATTACTCAGCAAGTTGCTAAAAACGTCTTTCTCTGGCCAAAAAAAAGTTTCTTTAGAAAAGGCCTGGAAGCCTATTTTGCATTGTTAATTGAAACACTATGGCCAAAATGGCGCATTCTAGAAGTATATTTGAATGTTGCAGAATTTGGTCCAAATATTTTTGGCGCCAAAAATGCATCCTACATGCATTTCAAAAAATCTGCGGCTCAACTCTCGCAACATGAAGCATCATTGCTGGCTGCAGTTTTGCCTAATCCACACAAACTGCATGCTTCTCAGCCGTCAAATTATGTACAGCAACGTGCAGAACATATCTCAAGTCAGGCTCGTTCTCTTGGAGGAGCAGGATATTTAGAAAGTATTTGGGATTAAAAGCGTACAATTAAATTGAAACACTGCATGATGCAGGAATGCTGCAAATAATTAATTAGGAATATGAGTAAAGCACAAAGTAAAAATACAAGCGATAACAACGATTTAAATATGTTGTCGAAGGAAGACCTAAGTGATTTTCTATCCTCACTAAAAACCTGGACGCAGAAAATCCGTGCCGGTGAATTATCTGCACGCGTGCCTGTTTCTAATCACGCAGAAATTTCTGAACTGAGCCAAGATATTAACTTCGTTGGCGAAATGCTAGGTTCATTATCTCGCGATGCTGAACTGCAACTGCAACGACATACTGAATATATTGCACAAAAAAATAAATCATTAGAAACGCTATACGATGTAGTAACAAGCATTAATATGACTCGTGATGTGCAAACTTTGCTTACTCAGTTTTTACACACCATGACGGAACTTGTTAATGCGCATGCGGCAGTAGTCTATTTAGAAACAGAAAAAAATACCTGTTCATTAATAGCCGAGATTGGTATGGATGCTAGCTTCAATAATCGACATCCATTTTTACCCGAACAGAAAATCAAATCTCCTGAAAATGAAGTCAGCCAACAGACTATTCCTGTAACCATCATCCCCTGCCCTAAGGAAATTTCATCAAACTATTTTGGCAACAAACAACTTTCCATATTGATCGTACCACTACAATACCGTGGCAAAATTTTAGGTGTTTATAATTTATATATTGATGAAAACAGATTTGCGAAAAAAAGTGAATATAAAGACTTATTTACCAGTATTGGGCGACATCTTGGAATTGCAGTTGAAAAAGCACGCTTAGACGAAGAAGCCAATGCATTAACAATTATTCGTGAACGCAGTAGCTTTGCTAACGAACTCCATGACTCATTGGCACAAACCCTTGCCAGTATCAAATATCAGGTTCGCGTTTTAGATGAAACTATTCACCAGGAAGATGAAGAAGCTACCTGGCAAGAACTAGAACGTATTGAAACTTCTATTGACGAAGCTCATTCAGAATTACGCGCATTAATTGCTCACTTTCGCTTACCTATAGGTGAGCATAGTCTTGCGGTTTCTGTGGAACAGATTGTTGAACGTTTTAAGCAGGACTCCGAAGACATACAAGTGTATTTACAAAAAGAATGGCCGAATACCAAATTACCCACTCAAATTGAATTACAAGTGATCCGCATCATTCAAGAAGCACTCACCAATGCGCGTAAGCATAGTGAAGCCAAAGTGGTGCGCGTATGGATGCGAGGCGATGAAAATGGCCACTATTTCGTACTCATTGAAGATGACGGCATCGGTATCTCTGAGCGGCAGAAACAGAATTCTAAGGGTGAACATGTTGGCCTTAGTGTAATGCAAGACCGCGCCAGCAGAATTGGTGGTACACTTACCGTCGAAGGAGAAGCCGGAGAAGGTGTACAAGTTCGCCTAGAATTTGATTATTCGCCGGATGCCCTGCAAGATGAACGTAATAATCAGAATATAACATAAGATATATGACTCTCGAAACCGCACTCCGTATCGTCGTAATTGATGATCACACCCTTTTTCGTGAAGGTTTACAAAGCCTGCTTGGCCGTCATGGTATTGAGGTTGTTGCCTCAGTAGGCGATGGCCGTGAAGGCATTCGTCTCGCACAAGAGCTAAGGCCAGACATCGTATTACTAGATATGCGTATGCCGAATATGAGCGGTCTTGAAGTACTGAAACAGTTTCAACAAGCAAAATTTGAAGCACCTATCGCTATGCTTACTACCAGTGGTGACGAACGCGATTTGGTCGAGGCCTTACGTAATGGCGCTAAAGGTTACTTATTAAAAGATATGGAACCTGACGATGTAGTCGCCGCATTGCGCGAAATCATTCAAGGCGAAACCGTCGTTGCTCCTAATTTGACACAAATTCTTGCCAAGGTGGTTAAGGGTGAAGATCCATTAGAACCTGAACCTAGTCCACTCGATAATTTAACACCTAGAGAACGCGAAATCCTAAGCTTGCTAGCTGAAGGCCAAAGCAACAAAGTGATCGCTAGAAATCTCGGTATCTCAGATGGCACCGTAAAGCTGCATGTAAAAGCAATTTTAAGAAAATTAAATATCCATTCTCGTGTAGAAGCTGCAGTCATTGCTGTAGAACAAGGTTTAAGAGCCAACAAAACCTTTCCTGACGCGTAGCAGTTCTTACATCGGCACGCGTTTTCCCGCATGCCGACCAGTAATTCATTCTTAGCAGTATGAAAACCTTCAAACAATTAGTTGCAGAACATGCAAAATATGTCACCGAACTCATGCCATGGGATTTAGAAGCAAAGTTAAATCAACACGGCCATTCACCCTTATTATTAGATATTCGCGAACCGGCTGAATTTGCAGCCATGCACATAAAAGATTCTATCCATGTGCCACGCGGTATTTTAGAAAGTGCCTGTGATTACGACTATTATGAAACAGTGCCAGAGCTTGTAAAAGCACGTGACCAGGAAATCATTATCCTTTGTCGCTCTGGTAACCGAAGTGTGATGGCTGCTAGCACCATGCAAGAAATGGGCTACAGCAATACTGCTTCACTAAAAACCGGCTTAAAAGGCTGGAATGATTATGACCAACCATTAGTTAACAATGATGCAAACATAGTCGATGCAGAAATAGCGGAAGAATTTCTAAACCCAGAGATAAAACCTAAGCAAATTAATCCTCAATAATTAAAATAATAGCTTATGAGACCCTGGCAACGAAACAGAATGGCACTGGTAGTGCTAATCATATTATCAGTAGCCATCATCAACCTACCCATGCTTACGCTAAACCAAGCTCTATCTCTAATTGCATTATTAGTAGTTCTATTTGCTGGTTATGTATTATTCTGGAATTCATACAAAAATTAATAATGACTAAAAAAGCTAAAATTTGGTTTTTTTCTTGCTAACACTTATCGCATTACTCTATTTTTTTTCACCGCCAAGAAATTTCACTATTCAAATCGATGCCCATACACAAGGGGTTCAAGATTTCTACGTTGAAATAATATCTTCAAGAGCTAATTTACATGGAACAACTATAAATTACATCGCTAAACAATTAGTACCTGTAAATCAGAAAACAATATTTTCATTAAATCGAAAAAAAATACTTTGGTTTGGCCGTCTTACAGCACATATCTATCTTCCTGAATATTATTATAAAGGTAATAGTTCGAATAATAATTATTTGTTACCCAGTGCGACATTCTCACCAATCACATGGCAAAGTATATTATCAACAAATGAGAAATTAGTTAGCCAACAAGTATACTATCCTGACATACTTGCTTATCGCGACCTGCCAATGAGTCACCTCAATTATCATCTTTGGTTTGCAAAAGAAAACATCATCGACTTATATTTAAAAAAAATAGCAAAAAAGAAGTACACAAATCTTTTGATGTACTGACCTCAAATACCGAACAGTTTCTGGAGGGGATGTTAGAAGAAAATATTGGTGAATACGGCGAGACAAAAGAAATGAAAGATAAAATAGAAAAAGCCTACAAGCTGATTAATGAGATTTACGAAAAAATAAACTAAAGCCAAGGTTCGCACTTTTTAATTAATTCTGCCTGATTACTTGCATTTAGTCTCAGCCGCGCATTTCTAAGTTGATTTTCTATCGTTCTAACTGACTTGTTTAAGGCTTCGGCAATTTTTTTATAACTCAATCCTTCCGCTGCAAGCCGAATAGCAGTTAACTCTGACTCACTGGGTTTTTTAAACATTTGATGCATAGTGGGGTTATGCCAGTAGTTACTTATGCCTGCCAATGGCGCAAAAAATCGTGTGCAAAATTGATGCATAAAGTTTACTTCATCATCATTCCATTCATGTTCTTTTAAAGTGTGATCCACACAAGAAATACCAATCGGGTCTTTATTCCATACAAGACGCTGCATAAGCATCGATTTGCTTTGGATTGAAAATAATATTTCTTGCACATCTTCTAACATGGGGTTACTTGAAACATTCTCATACTTAACTGGTGTACGAGTGCGCCATACTCTTTGCATAACTTCATGTTGATTGGAAAGAACAAGACTGGCTACGGAAGGTGGATGAGATTTCTCATTACAGTATTCTGATAATGGTGTGTATTTAGTATCAGTTGGTGTTGCAAAGCCCGCATCCGCTCTGCAGACTGATAAGTGATTACCCATATAGCCAAGAGCAATTCGCACCGTTTCCTTTGGGTTTTCAATTGCAAGAATCATATGCGCCACACAATCTAACATATCACCAGGATAACTTTGATAATTACCATCTATAAAATATTGTTTTAGTGCTTTAGTAGAAGGCGGCTCTTCTTTGAAATTTAACATTTCTTAATTAAATAGTTTTATTCTTTATAGGGGTTTATTGTCATAACCTTTCACTGAGTGTTTGTATATGATTACACAATAACTACCAACAACACACCGTTTTACCATCTGTAAGGAGAAAATTATGGGCATGAAACATTATAAAAACGCACAAAAAATGAATGTAGCTTCACTAAACATCGATGGCGTTAATGCTTTTTTAGAAGACGTAGGCTCATCAAATGATGCCAATGCGCCAATAAGTTTTGGCTTTTTCAGGATGGAAGCCGGCAATCCACTTGAATACACATATTCCTATGACGAATGCAAAATCATTGTTGAAGGCGAAATGACTATTGAAGAAGTTGGCGGAGAAACCGTGAATGTTTCACAAGGAGACGTACTATTTTTCTCTAAAGGAACCAAAACCGTATTTTCTTCTAAATCTTCAGGGCTTGGTTTTTATTGCGGTCAACGTAAACAAGGGGAATTATAAATAATAGCCAAAGGTACTGAATATTTAATGCAGAGGGTAATTCATGACTAATAATATTTTAATTATTTTTATAGCTACGTTTTTAATGTTTTTCACTTTTATAAACTCTTCAGCCGAAGATGAAAAACATTTAATGGAGTATTACAAAAATGGACAAGCCACAGAATTACCCTCAATGAACATTACGGGCATAAATGCATATTTGAAGGACATGATATTTACTAATGACCCTGATTCACCAGTTGTTTGTGGACTTTTCAGAATGGAAAAAGGCGCGCCGCTTGAATACACCTATACCTATGATGATGTTAAAATTATTTTGGAAGGTGAAATGACGGTATCTGAAGAAGGCGGCGAAACGGTAGAGGCAAAACCAGGCGACATCTTTTTATATAGAGAAGGCGCCAAAGTTACATTTTCAAGTAACTCTTCTGGTTTGGGCTTTTACTGTGGTCAACGCGCAGCTGATGAATTTTAGAAATATAAAGAAGTTGTAAAGATCGAAGAGGTGTTTATGAAAACTATTCAATCTATTGCCATATCGACCCTTGTATTACTTTTTTGCAGCACAGCCTTAGCAGATGACAAAACAGAATTACCGGTTGAAGGCCGCCTTACAGACCTAACTGGTGACGATCCTTACTATTACACTAAAGATCAAATTATTGATGAAGACAATGCACAAAAAAATGTCATAGGTACAGGTCGGGTAAAAACCACACACTCTAAAATCCCCCATCTACCAATATATTCGGGCTATATGAACACTAACTACACTTATCGTTTTGTAAATGTAGTGGAGCAAACCTTCACAATGGTCGGAGAAGGCAAACACGGCCTTTGGCGTGTACAAGACAACGGCACAATTCGTGAGTATCGTAAGAAAGGAACAAAAGGTTTACCTGAAAATGCAGATCTTTTTGCCGAAGAAAATCAGGCCACAATTGCCAATCAATACAGTAGCTATATTCCTGAAGAAAGTTGGGATGGCTACAAACATCCACATCAAAAACTCGCAGAAGATGGCCATTTAAACTTTATTGATCTACCACTGAATCATCCCAAATACAAAGGCAAATATGCAGGCCATCCAGCAATCGACTTGCCACACTTTTACTGCACAATGTCAGCAAATCGTTATCCTTATGCTAAAAAAGCGATTGACTATGCATTCAATCAACCTGGTGCGGGAGAAGTCGGACCACTTGGTAAACGAGCAGGCTTGGACGTGAACGAGCTCTATACCAAAGTAATGCGTGTTGATTTATTCCCTGATGCACGTGCTTGGATTAATGTTGGCGGTGAAGATGAGTCGACCGTAAATTGGCAAGCGGTTGATGTTAGTAAAACTGATGCAGAGTTTTATTTAATCGAACGGCCATTTTTCAATGAGCCTTATCTTTTTATAACCGCGGTATTTAATAACGCTGATAATCAAGACTTTCAATATGTGCGCCCCGATGGCGCGTATTATGCTTCGCTTGAAGATCAAGCCAAGCAGATAAAAACTGAAGTCACTCATGAACCAAGATTTCATTTAGAAAATGGTAAGACCGCATCTGCAAAAGGTTTACCAATATAATGTGTACATCATCCAAACCGTACAGCCTTTGGTGGTGGTGGTGCTTGTCCTTTAAAAGGTGGTGACTGGAGC
>JABDMD010000072.1 GCA_013001685.1 Gammaproteobacteria bacterium
ATACATCCATATATTTTGCCCTACGTGCCATTTCCTTTGGCTATGTTCAAAATCGTTCCTGACGATTTTGTCAAACTATCAAATCGGGTTCGATCTCATTCTGCATTATTAAGATAAGGATACATCGTATCCATTTTAATAATGGCGGAGAGGGAGGGATTCGAACCCTCGGTACGGTCACCCGTACAACTCCTTAGCAGGGAGCCCCAATCGACCACTCTGGCACCTCTCCGAATTGAACGAGAGTATATCGAATACCTAATAATATATGTAATTCTAATCTGGATATTCGTTATAATCGCTCGCTTTGTTATATGCGCCCGTAGCTCAGCTGGATAGAGTACTCGGCTACGAACCGAGCGGTCGGGAGTTCGAATCTCTCCGGGCGCGCCAATACTAAAAAGCCCTTCATTGGGCTTTTTTTGTATTGTTACTGTAAGGAAGAATTTTTAAATGGGAGATGTCGACAAGTTCATAAGAATGAATTTGAACATTGCGCTAACAAATGCATCGGCTCAAAAGTTGTGGGCAAGGAGAGCAATTAATCTCTAACTCTCCACCATCAACAAACACTACTTCATTCGCAAAATTTCTGCTTTTATCTGTCAAACGGCAATCATTGGCCTCTTTTATGGCTCTTAAGTCCATTAATTTAGTCGTTTTAAACCATTTTCTGTTGTTCATTTAGATTATTCCGCGTTCACTGGGAATTGGGAAAAATTATCTAAGAAATAGATAGTTAGTAGAGAATGCTGATTAAGATTAAAGATTCATCCAGTCTTAGAGATGGTGATGTCACTGACGAGAATATTTATTCGGATCGACGTCGGTTCATTAAAACCTCTGTAAAGTACACCGCCACCGGAGTGTTGGCTAGTTATGGTGTGTTGCCTATTATTTCATCTAATGATTCATGTGCTTCAATTGATTTTTCATCAATTAAAGAAACTTCATATAAAGTAAAAGATAAGCTTACTTCATTAAAATCTGTCACTTCTTACAATAATTTCTATGAATTAGGCTCAGGCAAAAAAGATCCTAAGTTAAACGCACATTTATTAAAAACCGAACCGTGGAGTATCACGGTAGAAGGGCACTGTAATAAACCGGGAATCTATGCGTTAGAGGATTTTATTAGCCCAAGTGTTTTAGAAGAACGCATTTATAGACTGCGATGTGTTGAAGCCTGGTCTATGGTCATCCCTTGGGTTGGGATTGAGGCCAATAAGATATTAAAAAAATTCGAACCTAACTCAAATGCAAAATTTGTTGAGTTTGAGAGTATTTATGATCCTGAAAACTTACCAGGTCAAGAACGTAGAGTATTGGAGTGGCCATATACAGAAGGTCTACGCATTGATGAAGCGATGCACCCATTGACTATTTTTGCAGTTGGTTTGTATGGGAAGGAATTACCTAATCAAAACGGTGCACCTTTAAGATTAGTAGTGCCGTGGAAGTATGGATTTAAAAGTATTAAATCGATTGTAAAGATACGTTTTATTAATACACAAGCAACAAGTGCATGGAATTTATCTGCGCCGAGTGAATATGGTTTTTATTCTAATGTGAATCCAGATGTGGATCATCCACGCTGGAGCCAAAAAAAGGAAAGGCGCATTGGGGATTTTCTAAAACGCAAAACCATGCCGTTTAATGGCTATGCAGATCAGGTTGCTCAGTTATATCAAGGAATGAACCTTAAGAAGCATTTCTAGTTTTTTTTGATAGATGCTTAACTGTGGACATCATCCTTTAAGTTGTATAATTCCCTTTTGCTGTTCAGCTAATCATATATATTTCATATATATGCCGTAACAACCTTACTTCTAGTTGGTTGAATTCATTGTATTTATAAGAGTATGCTCAAAAAATAAGCTTAACGATTTAATGGCTATTATATGTGCATTTCAAATTAGAATAATAAGCACAATTTGCAATACTATATGTACGGACTGTTTTTCAACATTGATGAATCGGCTTTTTCGATTGCACCTAACCCAAAATACTTATACTTAAGTAAGCAACACGAAGAAGCTTTAGCGCATCTAGTCTACGGAGTAACACGAAAAGGTGGGTTCGTGTGTCTAACGGGCGATATTGGCACGGGTAAAACCACGGTTTGCAGGTGCATGTTTGAGCAATTACCTGAAAATACCGATATAGCTTTCGTAATTAATCCAAAATTTTCACCTATGGAATTATTGGCTTCGATATGTGATGAATTGCATCTGGGTTACTCGACTTTCCAGCCGAGCATTAAAGAATATGTCAAAAAACTCTATACCTACTTAATAGAAGCTCATGGCAAAGGCAGAAGTACTGTACTTGTTATAGATGAGGCACAAAATCTAAGTGTTGAGGCACTTGAGCATATACGCTCACTAACAAATTTAGAGACTAATGATCAAAAATTACTGCAAATAATTTTAATCGGGCAGCCAGAACTAAAAACGATGCTTGCAAGGCCAGAGCTTGAGCAAGTAAACCAGCGTATTACTGCGCGATTTCATATTGGGCCTTTGAGCTTAAAAGAAGCTAACCGTTATATTAACCACCGTTTGTTAGTTGCCGGCGCAAAACAAAAAATCTTTAGCACAGCAAATATTAAACAAATTTATAAACTAACCAAGGGTGTGCCACGTCGGATTAATATTTTATGTGATCGTATATTGTTAGGTGCTTTCACTCTAGGTAAGAGCAAAATATCTTCGAATATTATTAAACAGTCTGCTGAAGAGGTGTTTGATAACGTTTCTTCGTATAGCAAAATGCTTCCAAAAGCACTTGCTGCCAGTATAGTTGCCGTGTTGATTTCTGCGGCGGCGGTATTTACATACCAAAATGATAAGTTTGATTCTCACGCATTACTCGGCTCATTTAATGCTCCATCTGAAGACAAGATTGCATTAGCTACAGATGCTAGTGAGCTTAATGTAATCAAAAAAGAAGCGATTACAGCTAAAAAAAATGTAGTTGAAGAAGTTGAGGCAGTTGAAATGGTAGAGATTAATTCAGTTATCGAAAAACAAATAAACGAGAAGAAGGCAAACTACATAGCGGAAGAGTCAAATGATCTAGTTCCGGTTATTGAGAATAAAATTGTTAAGAATACAATGCCGCTTATAAAGTCTGATGCACAAAACACTATGAGTAGTAAGCCTGAGAATAATAAACAAAAACTTCAACTTACTAGTTATGGTAAAGCCTACCAGCAATTATTTAGATTATGGGCAGTTGATTATTCTTCAGAAGACGTGACGCCATGCGAACATGCAAACAATAACAAACTACAGTGTTATAAAGATTGGGGGAATATCGATAAAGTTATTAGCTTAAATCGACCGGTTCTGTTGAGAGGTAAAGTGGAAGATGTCGGACCTAATTATATTGTTGTTGTGTCGATTGAAGGTGAGCATGCGGTGGTGAGTGAAAAGGGCGATTATAAATTGGTAGCTATTTCTGAAATTGAAGCAAACTGGAATGGTGAATTTGAAATGTTATGGCGACCTTTGAAATCAGGGGTAATCTATATTTCACCTGGGCAACAAGGCCAAGCTATTGCATTGTTAGATGAAAAGCTTGCAAAGCTTCAAGGACGTGAACCTTCTGCACCACATCCATTTGTCTATTCTAAAGATCTGGTTGACCAAGTAAGAGCATTTCAAATTGCAAATAACTTACCTTCAGATGGTGTAGTGGGTCCGATTACGCAAATGCATTTTAATAATAGTGAAACGATAGACACGCCTTTTTTAATTAAATAACTATAAATACACATGTCATACATTCTGGAATCAATTAAGCAGGCAGAAAGAGAGCGTAAGCTAGGCCAGCAAGTGCCTTCGATATCTATCGAATATACCGGTGCGCATGTTGATGATATTGAAAATAATAAGATGAAATGGGCGCTGTTGTCATTGATATTGCTTGTCACTGCGATTGTTGCATGGAGTGCTACTTATTACTTCGCTAACAAAGATCGTAAGTATGTCGAAGAGTTAACAATTAGTAACACAAGCAGTACTGCGAAAGTGTCGCCAAAGAAGATATTAAATGTAGTATCTTCAGAAGAGAATGAAGGCACAGTAAAACGTGATATAGCCATGGTGCCGGTTAAAAATTTGCATAAATCGGATTTGAAATCAGTAAAATTGATTAGTGCTGACGAGGAACCGCCTAAAACAAAAGTAGTGGAAGTTAAAAATACTACAGCAAGCAAAAAAGTAAATCGTGAATCAAAATCTGCTGTTGCAAACGTTCAGCCGAAATTAGTAACAAAATCTGTTGCTGTTTCTGATAAACAAGAGTTGGTAGCAATTTATTCAGACTTAGCGAAATTGCAAAAACAAGAGCCGCTAGTTAATGAAGCTAATGTAATTGAACCCAAGGTGATTGAGCCTAAAATAATTGAACAACAAGAGTTAGTACAAATTGAAACGGCAAGTTATATTGCACCTAAAGCGAATGTTACTAAAACTGTTAGACCTGAGCCAATTAGTCGTCCTGAAGTAAGTCCAATTGTTCCACAGCATGCTGTGAGTACAGGTGTACCAAGCTTCGGGGAATTACCTTATGATATTCAGGAGCAGATTCCTAATTTCAATGTATCTGTACATATGTTTCATGCAGATCCTATGCAACGACGAATACGTATAAATGGACAGATGTATACGGAAGGTAAAAGCCTGCAACAAGACTTGGCATTGGTAGAAATCACCCGCTATGGAGCAGTTTTTGATTATCAAGGCCATTTATTTCGCTTTAATGTGCGCTAATGTATGCTATGTAATCACTTTGTACGGTTGTTTAGGTTATTAAATTCAATGCCTTAGATTGAATTACCGCCTTTAATACAAGTATTTTTAATTTTGTTTAATCACGATTATGATTCCATAGTCGAGAATAATAATAATCCTGAAATATCAGGTAAATAGCGTCTTTTCTTCATAAACCCTATTTGGTTAACTCAGGCTCAAAATTTTAGGTATGTCAAATACTGCTGTAACATTGTCCAATGAGGACATTGCTGATTATTTACAACGTAGTGAAAAACTGCGTGATTCAGACCTGTCCCGAATAAAACGCATGCAGGAAGAAACTCCTGATGTTTCTTTTGTTTCCATGTTGAATAGATTAGGCGCTGTAAGTGATAAAGATATTGCCGAAGCGCTCGGTGATTTGCTTGCCTTACCTATTGTAGAACGCGATCAATATCCAACAGAAGCGGTGTTAGATGGTGCTATATCATTTCGGTTTCTTAAAGAAAGTTCTTCCATTCCTCTAGATCAGCAAGAAGATAAAGTCGTGTTGGCTATGGCTGACCCGCTTGATCAACATGTTGTAGATGCAGTTCGTATTGCAACTGGCAAAACAGTTGAAGTTTGCATCGGTACACTTTCTGATATTGATGAAGCAATCAATCAAATCTCAGGCCTTGATTCCAGCAAGATGGATCAAATTGTTGATCAAGTAAATGTTGATGAAATTTCAGATGATGAACTCGACCACTTAAAAGATTTGGCCAGTGAAGCACCAGTTATACGTTTAGTAAATTTAATTATTCAACGTGCAGCGGAGCAAGGTGCATCAGATATTCACATTGAGCCTTTTGAAGGGAATTTAAAAGTTCGTTACCGCATTGATGGTGTTTTGCAAGAAGTAGAGTCTCCACCACGTCAATTTGCAGCTGCCATTATTTCTAGAATAAAAATTATGGCTAAACTAAACATTGCAGAACGTCGTTTGCCGCAAGATGGAAGAATACGCAACCGTATTCAAGGGCGGGAATACGATATGCGTATTTCAACAGTGCCAACCATGCACGGCGAAAGCGTTGTAATGAGATTACTGAATCAAGAATCAGTAGTGTTAGATTTTAAAGCTCTAGGCTTTCAGCAAGCGGACCACGAAAAATTTGTTCATGCTTTGAAGCAACCGCATGGCATGATTTTGCTTACTGGGCCCACGGGAAGCGGTAAAACCACAACGCTATATACTGCATTGAGTTTGCTGAATGAACCTCACCGAAAAATCATTACAGTTGAAGATCCAGTTGAATATCAATTAGAAGGTATTAATCAAATTCAAGCAAAAGCTAGTATAGGTTTAACTTTTGCGAATGCATTACGCTCTATCGTTCGACAAGATCCAGATGTGATTATGGTGGGTGAGATGCGTGATTTAGAAACTGCAGAAATTTGTGTGCAATCTGCATTAACTGGTCACCTTGTGTTGTCCACCTTACATACTAATGATTCTGTAAGTAGTGTTACACGTTTAATGGAAATGGGCGTTGAGGATTATTTGTTAACCTCGACGCTAAACGCTGTGATTGCTCAAAGATTAGTTCGGGTTTTATGTGACGAGTGTAAAACGAAAACTGAAACGCCACTTAAGGTTAAAGAAGAATTAGGATCTAATGCATCCTTTGACTATATGTACGTACCTGAAGGTTGTGAAGCATGTCATCACACAGGCTATAACGGAAGAATATCCATTATTGAAATGTTGCTTGTTACCGATGAAATTAGAAAACTAATTTTAGAGCATGCCGATGCTTCAGCTCTTGCCGGGGCAGCAATGCAGCAGGGTATGCGAACTATGTATCAGGACGGATTGCAAAAAGTGGCGCAAGGAATCACTTCCTTGGAAGAGATTTTGCGAGTAACACAAGATTCATAATGCGGATACTTAATTAATCATGCCAATGTATGAATACAAAGCGACTACCCCTGAGGGTAAAGTGTTTGAGGGACAACGTGAAGAAATAGATCATTCTGCAATGATTAATTGGTTGCAGTCATCTGGGTATATACCAATTTATGCAAAAGAAGCAAAATCATTCTCAAACCAATCATTAAAAAAGGTCTTTTCGGTATCTAAAAAGTCGGTTAATTCAAATCAATTATTAGCTTTTACAGAGCAGCTAGCTACCTTGGTTAAGGCAAAACTTCCTGTTGATCATGCATTGCGTATTTTTAGAGATTTATCAGAACATGAGAACGTCCGCAAAATGTCTGCCTCGCTTTTGGAAGATGTTGAAGCAGGTAGTGATTTGTCTAGTGCATTAGAAAAGCAAAAAACTATTTTTAGTCCTTACTATATCAATATGGTGCGAGCCTCAGAGGCAAGTGGC
>JABDMD010000113.1 GCA_013001685.1 Gammaproteobacteria bacterium
CTTTATAAGTAAGTAAATAAACACTAGTAAACCACTAACTAATATAAGCACAACTCCTGCAACTAAAATATCAAATAGCCGCTTCATTTAGCACGACCAACATTGAATATTTCTTCGAAGTAACAAACAAATGATTTAGTAACAAATTCTTGAGAAAACTGATCAATCGCGCGCTGTTTTGCAGAAAGTCCGAATTGCTTTCTAACTCTTTCATCCAGCACCATAATTTGCATGGCTACAAATAACATTTCAACGTTACGCGCAGGGAATAATAAACCTGTCACATTATCTACAATTGCATCTTTTATTCCATAAATATCACTCCCAATCGCAGGAATTCCTACTGCTGCTGCCTCTATTACAACACTTCCAAAACCTTCTCTATAACTAGGTAAGCATAATACATCCGCTGCATTCATATAGTGTTCTGGGTTGCTTGTAAAACCCACAAATTGAACACAATCGGAACCAGCACCCATATTTAGCATAATTTTCTTGCGCATATCTGCTTCATCGGGACCTACAATTAGTAATTTTATATTCTTGTGTTGATCAATTAGTAATTTAAAAGCATCTACCAAGTCTGCAATGCCTTTATCAGGATGTAATCTGCCTAAAAAAAGAAAAACAATGTCATTTTCATCAATATTTAAATCTAATCTGATATTAGTCCTTGTAATACTATTAGGGGAAAATATTTTCAAATTAACACCACTAATTGAACCATTTGCCAATACATCAATTTTTCTTTTATTTACTATCTTGCTCTCAACTAAAAACTGCATTTGACTTGCGCTATCTGTCAACAATTGCGTTGCAAAATTTGCAATGCGCTTATCTATGCTTTTTAAAACAAAACGTTTTATGCCAACTTTTGTAACCCACACTTGGCCTGTAAATATATGAATTCGAATTGGAATACGAACTAATAATCCTGCAAACATAGCTAATAATCCAGCCTTAGGTGTTATTGAATAAACTAAATCGAATTTATATTTACCAAATATTTTTATAAGTGAATAAATTGCTTTCAAATCATTCCAGGGAGATATTTCCCGTATAATATTTACAGGTCGAAGAACTATATTATTTTCCAAAATTTTCAAATCTGAATATTCAATACAATTAGCTATTACAGTTACACTATGGTTTCTAGACAATTGCATTATTTGATCATACAAGAAAGCTTGAATAGTCATGGGACTAGATACAACTATGACAATTTTCATTAATCGATTTTCAATTCTTATATGATCTAATACAATTGCAATATTAAAAAATAACTAACAACGATTTCTAACCACTTAGGCAATCAGGCTCAATCCCTGGGTAAGCATTTTTTGCCCATTGCGGGTATATATAATTATCCTGCCAATTTGTTACCGAATAAATTATGTAATTCTCTTTCTCAAATACAATCTTGAATAAAGATGATGGGAAGTAACGATCACAATCTTCCCAGTAATTTTTATCCACAATTACAGCTCCTATATTCCAGTCTTTGACTGCAATTTCTGGTTTAACTTTTAAAATGGGAAAATACGGCATAAGTAACTTAAAGCCATAACCATGCCCACCCCACAGCACATTCCTACCGGTTTTCCATGCAATTTCATCAGATCGATCAATTGGTATACACATAATTCTATTTATATTTGACGCCTGCACAAAACTAATAACCTCATCGAATACGATACTTTTAGATCTAATTTTATGCGTTAACCAGTTTTTATATTCAAAATACGAATATACAATTATCGGAAAACATAAAATGAACATGGAAACTTGCAAAGTACTAATATGCTGGATTTCATCTGTTGTTAACACATGCATAATTATTAACGACGGTAAGTAGTACATATATGATCTTCCATGTCCCCATGTCTTCATAAAAGGCACAAAAGTCGTAATGTATGCGAATGCCAGAACTGAGATAATTGAAATTGTCCAGAAAGAATACGAATCGCTTAAAAGCAATACAATAAAAAATGGGCACATAGCCACTATTGTAAGTATTTTTTTAGCTATTTCTTTCACACTATATATGCTACTGATATTTTTTGAAAAGGTAGGTGAATCATTAATTTGATGTGCACCTATTAAATTACGATTACGAAACCAAAACTTTGTAATATCTATATGTGCTTTAAAATAATTTTTATAACCAAGAATAATGCTTATAAGTAAAGCAATAATAAGAATTATAAAAGGCACATATTCATTTATCCATAATGCCCAAGTTAGTGCCAAAAATATCAATAACTGTACAGTCATTTTGTGAAGGAATAATAGAATCATAGTAAAAAATAATAAAAGCGTGCATAACATCATCCCCCATCCACTCATATTTCCTAGATATACAAGCATTACCACTATGTCAAAAATTATAGATCCTAAAATCCTCGAATTAAGCTGATTATCGTTAATAAAATAGGATGGAGAGGCGATATAAATAATTAAACATATCAAAATTACCTCTAAGTCTTCTCTTACTCCTAATATTGACAAAAATATTAGATAATTTATAAACCTTATAGCTGACAATATTAATAATATATAAATATTATTCTTAAAAACTGCATCAGGAATTAGCTTTAGGAAAAACCCATATATAGGCGGGTACCATTGACGCAAATCTAATAAAAATTGTGGCAATTTGGGTGGGAAGAACTTTTGTTTTCGCGCGTTTAATCTATATTGTAGCCAAAAGTATTCGTCGATTAATGATACCTGTGCATGAAAATAAATTAGATACCTAAAATAAACCAAAATCACTGTTAATAAAATTAATATTATTAACATATAGTGTTTTCTCTATTTCTACGAATAACGTATGTCATCAGTAAAAAGTATATAAACCCTGTCGATATAGCATTTACAGTTGCGCCTATCAATGGATCTAAAAAATATACAAGCGGGATTCCAATAATAATTGCTAGTAATCCAGGGATAATATTCGGCATCAGTAAGGATCTTATATTAAGACGCGCATATAATTCTGACGAACTATATGCAGCCCACTGAATAAATGCCGCAGGTACATATAAATATGGCAACAACCACGCAGAGCCACTATATTTAGTGAATACATAACTGAAAACAAATTCAGACAATAGCCAACAAGCGACAAACCCAATAATTAATATAAAACCAAACCCAGAATTTATCCAACGGTTTAGTTCAAGTATGGCGCCACTTTTATCATCTTCTTTTTTATAAAGTATTGGTGTCATCAATGCCCAAACAACACCAAATACAGCTGTAGGTATGAGCGTAGCAACCGCATTCACTGCTACAAATTCCGCAACAATACTTTCCTCATAATAAATATCGATCAACCATCGATTAATCATATTTTGAGCCCAAATAAATGGACCCCAAATTATAATCGGAAGCGAAAATACTAATAATTCTTTCCCTATTCTTAAATTTTCTTTAATAGAATTTTTAAATAGCCCTACATAATCTTTAAAATTACTCAACAAGACAAAGCCAATATTAGTTAAAGATATTAGACCAAATCCCCAGAAAATAAATGTTATATCTAGCAAATTTTCTTTAAACAAATAGATAATGATCAGTATGCGCATTACATAAACAAAAGCATTTGAAATTAAATTTATAGCGCGATTGCGTTGCACATTCTCTATATTTAAAAGTGTAATCCTATAGATTTCTGTTAGACTAAAAAACAATATAGGATAAATGTTTTCCAACCCAGATATTAATGGTGTGACGTAACCATTAATAATTAATGCAATCAGACAATAAATAATAGCCAATATAAAAAAAAGAAATGTAATAGCATTCAAGGCACACAGCCATATGCCTTTCTTTTGATAGATCGAATAATAACGATTAACTGCATGATCTATAGCAGTAAAAGGGAACATGCTAATAAATACGAAAATAGAAATACCAAGACTAAAAACACCAAATCCACTTTTGCTTAGGCGCTCAGCAAGTATTTGCAGAATTACAAAGTTCCCTAGCAAAATTACAAATTTATCTAATAAAGTAAGTAACGCCTCCTGAACATATAACTTCTTAAATAGACTGTTGAATTTCATTCACAATAGCTTTCTTCGTTTTTAAGCATAGTGATTAGGCTTGATATTATCTTTGGATATATAAATAGAATTTTCGGGCACAGCATCTATTACTGTAGCGCCTGCGGCGACAATGCAATTGTCACCAATTGAACTTCCTTCTAAGACTGTTGATCCTGCTCCAATGTAGCTGTTTTCACCTATTATAACACCACCCGACACGGTTACAGAATTAGATAATATTGTGTAATCGCCAATGCAGCTATCATGGGAAACCACACAATTATGGTAAATGAAGCAATGTACCCCTAAAGTCACATTAGTACTAATTATTGAATATGGAAATATAGTAGTTCCTTTATTTGTATCCAAGGTATCGTAGATTAAGGTTTGATTAGAATAAAAACTAACAAAAGCATTAAGAGGAATGTTATTGAGGACTTCTTTTCTCCTAGACATGTTTTTATAACTTCCTAAGGCAGAAATTACAGAAATTCCCTGATCAGTAAATTTTTTAAAATCATGAATTTTCCCAATAACTTGAGCATTATCGATCTGGTCATCTAGATAACCCAGAACCTCATGCTCTTTGTTGACAAGTTTAAATAATTCGCGAGCTGTGCCTCCTGCTGAAAGAATAATAAGCTTTTTCATTATATCTTTTGAATGTAAGATTTTAGGAGATTTACTAATCGATCAAGTTGCCCCTCCCTATACTGTTCACAAAAAGGGAGCGCCAGGCCTTGTTTAAAAAGAGTAAGAGAATTCCATTTCTCCATATATGATTTGAAATACTCAGTATAAGTTTTCAAAGACACCATTGATTGAGAACCCATTGCGCTCTCAAAACAATTTTTTCTCAGATAATCTATAATTTCTGGACGACTAATATTTTCATCTAAAGCAATCATAAAAGTTTGCCAAGAATGGCCAACAATATTTTGCGGCAAAGAAATACCCTCAACCTCTGACAAACCTTCTAAATATACTGTTTTCAGTTGGCGCCTTTTAAATAAAGCATCAGACAACTTTCGCAATTGAACTCTACCTATAGCTGCCTGAAAATCCGTCATTCGATAATTGTACCCAGCAAGAACATAATCAATTGCCTTTTGACTACGATCAATTCCATGATTTCGCAATAGACGGAGATTGTCGGCTAACACCCCATTTTTAGTACATATTGCTCCACCTTCTCCAGTTGTTACGATTTTTCTTGGATGAAAAGAAAAACAACCCACTTCTCCAAACACACCAACTTTAGAAGAGTTATGTTCTGCACCAATTGCACACGCTGCATCTTCAATAACAATTAAGTTATATTGTTCAGCAAGCTCCATAATCATAGTCATGTCAGCCGGACAACCAAAATTATGAACTGGAATTATAGCTCTTAAATTTTCATCACCATCATATCTATTTATCGCATCAAGAATTGATTCTTTAGTAACATTGTAGTTAGCCTTATCCACATCAACAAAAATGGGGCGCGCGCCCACAAGTTTTACAACATTGGCTGTTGCAACAAAAGAAAAATTAGGAACCAAAACTGCATCATCAGCACCTATACCTAGACTCACAAGAGACAGATGTAATGCCGCAGTACCTGATGTGACAAGAACTACCTCAGCAATACCTAAATATGATGCAAGTTCTTCTTCAAAAATCTCACACTCTTTACCTTGAACTAGATTTCCACTGCGGAGAACATTAGCTACTGCAGTGATTTCTTCTTCTCCTAAATGAGGAGTAGAAAGTTTTAGCATAAGTAATTCTTTAACTATGTAGGTTTGCGGTTTTTAAAAATATCAGGCATCTCAGGCATACTTTCCTCATTTTCAGCGATCCATTCAGCAGTTTTTTTCAATCCTTCTTCAAGATCGATTTTAGCCTCAAACCCAATTAAGTCACGGGCCTTATCCACACTTGGTATCCGCAATTCAATATCTGCCGACAATGCCTCTGTGAATATTATTTTTGATTTTGAATTAAGGACTCTACAAATTGTTTCCGCTAAACCATAAATTGTTGTAACTGCTCGAGCATTACCAATATTAAAAGACTCCCCAATTGCATTTGGATCTGTTAGTGATTTATCTAGAGCTGAAATCATGTCATCAACATAACACCAAGCACGAATTTGACTGCCATCACCAAAAATATATATGTCTTCGTCATTCAATGCCTTGCGAATAATAATTGAAATTGCACCCTCGCCTACTTGCCCTGGCCCATATATATTGAAAGGTCGAATAGTAACAGTCGGCAAGCCGTACTCTTTATGATACGCATGCGTCAAATGCTCACCTGCTAATTTGCTAACCGCATATGTCCAGCGGGCTTCACCAACCGCGCCTGTATGCGTAGAATCAATCTCCTCTACACGGTAAGCTCTTGTTCCAAACACCTCTGAAGTAGAGAACTCAAGAAATCGCTCTATGACCTCAGAATTATTTTGCGCTGCTTCTAATGCATTTGCGGTACCGATCATATTAATATTCATTGTTCTTACGGGACTTTTAACTGTGTTATCTATACCAGCTATAGCTGCAGCGTGAACAAATATATTGACACCTTCTGCTGCACTCAATAAAGACTTTTTGTCAAGAACATCACCTTCTATTACTTTAAGATTTTTATGGTCGCGATTTGGAGACGTCTTCAGTGTATTGCGTGATAAGTTGTCAAAAACCACAATCTCATTTGCTCCGATATATTTATCAATAAGTGTAGAACCAATGAAACCAGCCCCGCCAGTAATAAATATTTTTTTATTTTTTAATACAATATTATTCATGAGTTTATTTCTTATTCTATATGACAAAAAGAATCTTCAAGTACATAGTGCTTTCCAGTTTTGGCACATGTCGCTTTTGCATTCCCTGATAGCGGAAGATCTAATTGCTCTCCATAACAACTCATCCAACCGATTTGTTTAGCAGGAACACCAACCATTAATGCATGAGGTTTGACATCTCGATTAATAACCGCTCCGGCCGCGACAAAAGCATACTCTCCAATTTCTACACCGCAGATAATGGTGCAGTTAGCACCTAACGTTGCTCCCTTTTTTACTGTTGTTATCCGATATTCATTCTTACGCTCAACAGCAGATCTAGGATTATATACATTGGTAAAGACCATGCTTGGGCCACAAAACACATCGCTTTCGATACGCACTGAATCATAAACTGAGACATTGTTTTGAACTTTAACGTTATCACCAATAACAACATCATTTCCTACAAAGACATTTTGTCCAAATGAACAATCACATCCAATTTTTGCCCCGCCACATATATGTACCCAATGCCAAACACGCGTACCTCGACCAATCTGAGCTCCATCATCGATAATGGCTGTGGGATGAATAGAATCAATCACTTTAGTAATCTAACGGCAAAGCAACTCTCTTACCATCTTTTGCAGATAAATAAGCCGCAATTAGAACTTCTAAAGATTTCAAGCCCTCTCTTCCATCAGTTTCAGGCTCGGCTTTTCCTTGGAATACATTAATTACATTATCGTAATAGAGTGGATGGCCAAAACCATAAACCGATGTTGTCTCGTAACTAGCTTTCTGTATATTTTTATCCTCTTCCAAGGCCTCCGAAAATTCCCAATGCTGTATTTCATTAACAGCAACCCCACCTATGCGAACTGTTCCTTTTTCACCAATAATACAAATACTACCTTCAAGATTTTTAGGATATGTCAACATTGTTACGTTCATAGATCCTAACGCACCAGAACGCCACTTAACACTTAATACACCTGAGTCTTCAACTTCAATATTACGAGCCAAAGTAGCAGTATATGCCTGCATACTCTCAATGGGCCCTATCAACCAATCTAACAAGTCTACATAATGACTTGCTTGATTCATGAATGCACCACCATCAAATTCCCAAGTCCCTCTCCAAGCTGCGCTATCATAATACTCTTGTGGACGAGTCCAAAACACATTGAGATTCACCATATAAATTCGTCCAAATCGACCCTTCTCAATTGCTTTTTTTAGTAACTGAAGAGTAGGATTTCTTCGGTTTTGTTTGACAACAAAAAGGCGAACATTTGCATCATCACAAGCCTTCACCATTCGCAAGCCATCATGCCAGCGAGTAGCCATGGGCTTTTCTGTAATTACATGTCTGCCTGATGCGGCAATTTCAATAGCTTGATCAGGGTGCAAACCACTTGGAGTAGCTAAAATTACAGCATCAACATCCGAGTCTTTTAGAAGATCAGATAAATTATCATATGGCTTTGCATTTGTTACAGAAACTGCCTTCTCTAATGCGTTGGAATCCACATCGCAAATACTTACAAGCTCAGCACGTTCTGCATGTTTATTTATTGCATCGAAATGATTTGTGGCAATCCGACCGCAACCTGCAAGTGCAAAACGTATTTTACGATTGGTAATTGGAGCAGAATATCTTCTCATATCTGTATTTTTATATTTAAATGTATATAGCCAAGACATTGGCTGTAGAAATATGCATTAAGGTCATTATGTCTCTCAGTATTTTATAATACTCGAGAAACCGCTACCACTTTAATTAAACTGCAACGTTACTTCCTATTTGACAACACTATTAGATAGAAGACAACGAAACTTAGCTTCATATTTGTAGAAAAAATATCTAACCAAAAAGGAAATTTCAAATTATCGAAAAGTCTTTGATATTTTTAAAATGGTATATCATCATCAAAGTCATCAGAAGATGAACCTGCTGCTACAGGTTCTGGTTGCATTGAAGAACCAGATTCAGGCATGGATGCTACTCCACCACCTTTTCCACCTAGCATTTGCATTTCGTTCGCTACGATCTCTGTAGTGTACCGATCATTACCACTTTGATCTTGCCATTTACGTGTTTGAAGACGACCCTCCACATAAACTTGCGAACCTTTACGCAAATACTCTCCAGCAATCTCTGCTAGACGACGAAAAAATACAACACGATGCCACTCTGTTTTTTCAACCTTTTCTCCCGAGGTTTTATCGTTCCATGACTCTGTGGTGGCTATGCTGATATTGCATACTGCTTGCCCACTAGGCATGTATTTAATCTCTGGGTCTTGACCCAAATTACCTACTAATATTACTTTATTCACGCCTCTTGCCATCTCAAACCACCTGTGGGAACTTATTATTTATATCTTTTCATTCTACGATTAATTAAGCAAAAACTCACGATATTAAGAGTTCACCACAACTTTAATTTAACCAAGCAACCCTATGAAATATCTATAGTTGTATGTTTTTAACTTCGCTAAATAATTTCAGATATATTTTCGACATCTCGGGTATTGAGTAATTTTTAGACAATGTGATTTGCTCTTCCCTAGATACCTTAATAGCGTTGGTCAATGCATTAGCCACTTCAACAGGATCCCGAGGATCCACAAAAGATATATATTCTGAAATGTGTTGCGAATTCGTGAGGTAGTTAGAAGCCACCACAGGAATTCCCACCGACAAGGCCTCCAAAATATTAAGCGGTGCTCCTTCCATTCTCAAAGTAGGAAACAAGATTACATCAGACATTTGATAGTACTTTGGTAATTCCGCATATTGAACGGCACCCACAAAGATCACTTTATCGCCTATGTCTAATTCATCTACCAGAGATTCTAGTGGTTTTCTTTCTCTACCATCGCCAACAATGAGAAAATGAGCGTTATTAACTGTAGGCAATAATTCCTTAAAAGCATAAACAGCTTGCTCTACTCCTTTCTGTTTGATTAAGCGTGCAACTGAAACTACAATTGGAGCATTCTGATCTATATTATATTTTTCTCTTAAGGCTTTTCTATTCTCTAAAGATGGCCTAAATTCATTAGTATTAATTCCATTTTCAATCAAAACAATCTTACTTTCTTCAATAAATTTACTATACGGAAATTTTTTTAGCGTGGAATTAACAATCCCACCTGCAGCTACTAACTTATTTGTATGTTTATAAACTCTATATTCGCGAATAAAGTATTTAATCTGCCTTAAACACTTTAATATTTGAATCGGATTTCTGGTGCGTAGCTTAGATATTGTTTCACTCAACACGGTTCCATGAGACTGACAAACTATCGGCACATCAGAAAATCTTTTACGCTGGAATAACAAGCCTGCAGCCCCCATAGCTACACTCATTACACAATAACAATCTTCTCTCAAGTTATTATCAAAATAATCTGCGGATAATTTCCACCATTTAGGAGTATAGCGGCGAGGAACTACGCCTTGAATAGCAACAATTTTTACACCTTCATCTTCAAATTTTTCAGGTTTATTTGGAATAGTAGTTGTGACGACTGTTACCTCACCCTGACCACTATGAACAATTTCTGTCATGAGATCCCAAATTAGCACTTCCATTCCACCAACACCATGAAATGGTAGTGTTCGAGAAAAAAACACATAGTGGTTCATCGTAGTAATTTTCTGAAATTCGCCAATCGCTAACTATCTAAACTAATTAAGCATTACTTCAGCTGTAAAATTCTATTGAACGGCTCACTCACGATGACAGTAGCCAATCATAATGTTTTTTTAAGCCTTCTTTTATATCAATAGCCGGCGTCCAATCAAGCTCTTTATTTGCTTTACTTATATCTAATACAACTTTTTTAACATCTAAATCACGATGCTTTGAATACTTAACCTCAAGTTTACTCTGAGTTACTTCTTCAACTATTTTTATGACTTCGTTTATGCTATATCCGACACCGCTTCCAATGTTGAATACTCCAGTCAAACCAGAGTCCATGGCCCTCATACAAGCATCAACCACGTCACTTATATATATGTAATCACGTACAACTAAACCATCACCCCAAATTTCAACCGGCTCTTTGGCAATTACTTTTGACAGTAAAGTACCAATAAGGCCCTGAACACCCACCTTGCTCTGCCTAGGGCCATAAGGATTTGAGACTCTTAATATTACAGGCTTAAATCCATACAATCTTCCATACATCATCAAGTACTTTTCCACAGCAAGTTTTACGATGCCGTATGAACAGTTAGGATTCAAAGAATGATCCTCATTAATTAGGTCTTCGCTACTTTCACCATAAATGGTACCGCCAGATGAGATATAGACAATCCTACTCATACCAATTTTCTTCATGCATTCAAGTAGCCCTATAGTATTTACAAGATTATCTCTAACATCATTTGCAGGACTGAGATTCGATGAGCTGTGAATCGAACTACTAATTAAATGAAAGACGATGTCTATATCATGCAGTGCTTGTGAAATAGAAGTGATGTCATTGAAATTTCCACACTGATATTCAAGCTTTAAATGGTGTTCACTTAATTTAGGGGGGCTGCGGTCATACACTCTAACCCTATGTCCTGCCGCTACTAATTGATCCACCAGATTAGAACCTATGAATCCATTTCCACCCAGAACCAATACCTTCATTATGTAACACTCATTTTGAGTTTATATAAACTTTGCTATTTATTTAATTTGCGCTTTTATACCTTCAGCGATAGCTAATAAGTATTTACCATAACTTGAACTTTTTAAACTTTCTCCTGCTGCAACAAGATCTTCTAATGTAATCCAATTATTATTAAAGGCTATTTCTTCTAAGCATGCGATCTTCAGACCTTGGCGATTTTCTATAGTTTGTATGTACTGGCTCGCCTGAATAAGACTGTCATGTGTACCCATATCTAGCCACGCGTAACCACGACCCAATTTGGTTACGCTTAAATTTCCTTGTGATAAATATTGCTGATTAATTGAGCTGATTTCTAATTCACCTCTTGCAGAAGGTTTTAACTGCTTAGCCAAGTCAATCACATTAGAATCATAAAAATACAGGCCGGTTAAAGCCCAGTTGGATTTTGGATGCCTAGGTTTTTCTTCAATTGAAATAACATTTTCATTTTCATCAAATTCAACCACACCGAATTCTTTTGGCTCTTTCACCCAATATGCAAATAAACTAGCATCTGATGTACTGTTACATGCAGCCTGTAATTTTTTTGGAAAACTTTCCCCATAGAAAACATTATCTCCCAGCACCAAACACACCCTGTCACCAGATATAAATTCTTCCCCGATCAAAAACGCCTGAGGTATTCCTTCAGGCTCTGGTTGCTCGGCATACGAAATATTCATGCCAAATTGTTGGCCATCTAATAGTAATCTTTGATAGAAAGGCAAATCATCGGGAGTGGTAATGACAAGCACATCACGTATTTGTGCAAGCATTAGTAATGAAAGTGAATAATAAATCATAGGCTTGTCATAAACAGGCAACAACTGTTTCGAAATACCTTGAGTTATTGGAAATAACCTGGTTCCAGTTCCTCCTGCTAAAACTATTCCTTTCATTATTAAACCCCCAGACCTATGCGACTCAAGCCCTGTGTACCTGCAATAACCTGATCACACCAGTTGATATTGTCCAGGTACCATTTAACTGTTCTATCAATCCCCGCTTCAAAAGACATTTTTGGTTTCCACCCTAATTCAGTTTTTATTTTGGTAAAATCTATTGCGTACCTTCTATCA
>JABDMD010000133.1 GCA_013001685.1 Gammaproteobacteria bacterium
ATATCCGCTTTGGGTCGTTAGCGGTCATTTAAAAAACTTTACCCCAACCTTCATTCAGCATCATAAGTCACACAATTTTATCTTGAGTTATTGAGCAATTAATTCCTTAAGAATATCTTTTGTAATAATTCCTACATGCTGAAAAACTAATTCACCATTAGGATTAAATACTAAATTTGTAGGAGTCCCTTTTAATTTATGAGCGCCAAGGTGAATAGAAACACCTCCATCTGCTAATAAATTGGGATAATCAATCAGATAGCTTTCTACAACTTCAGTAACCTCTTCAATCTTAGCGTATCCAAAACTAGGAAAATCCAAAGCGATACCAAGTACAGTTGCATCTGTTGTGTAATGTGCGTCGTGGAATAATACGAGCTCGGGCAATTCCTTTATGCACGCAGGGCATTTTGGCCCCCAAATATTTACGATTGTCCATTTACCATTTCCAATATATTCACAAAGATTGTGCTGTTTTTGGTCTAAGCCCATCAGTGATAAATCAGGACAACTTGCAAATGCATTGCAAGCCCCTAAACCTTGCAAAAATAGGTAAACCGTTATAATTAGAGTTAGACCAGATCTGTATTTTCCTTTTCTATTCATTTGTGCATGCCCACTTAGTTTGCCTAACATTTTTTCTAAATGGGTTACGCACAATGAATGTCTGCTTTCGGCCAAAGCGGACATTATGTATTCTTAATTTAGGACACCCTAAACCAGTTATCCTCATCACGATAAACTTCATAGCGCGCCCATTTCATAAAATCACTAATTGTGGATGTTCCTTTTTTTCTCCTTCCTGTACCTGCAACCGTTTTAAAATTAACTGTCTCATTTTCATTAATATTTAGAATTTGACGTACTGACCATTGGTTTCCATATTCTCCATTACTATAAAATCCATTGAGCTTTAACAGCATGCCTTCTTGATGTGTAGCTTGTTTTTTAATGGTTGCAAGCTCATATATGCGTACTAAATCAGATTCATCGACGTCAATAAATGTATCAATCTGGCTTAATGCATAGACAAATCCTTCATGTGAAATTGGAGACAAAGAAGTTCGTTCAGGTTTTAAAGCTTTATTGCTGGATTTATTTTTGATGGTATCTACATAGACAGGATATCGGCGCCAGTTGAACAATGCATTGAATGCTATAGCAACTAGTAAAATAATAATTGTATTGAGTAGTACTGGCGTAATTACAAACTGATAACCCAGCTCATGAACACTAGGTCCTCCAAGTACTGCACCTAAAGCTGTAGCTCCTCCCGGTGGATGAGTGCAACGCGCGTAGTACATAACTGTAACCGCAAGGCCTACAGCAACAGACGCCGCTAATAAATGATTTTCAAATACATTTACACAAGTGACGCCAACTAGAGCTGATAAAACATGACCACCAAGTAATGGCCACGGCTGTGAAAGGCTTCCATGAGGAACAGCAAACAACAAAACTGCGGACGATCCCATTGAAGCAAGTATAAAAATAGATCCTTGAGTATCGACAAAATGCTGGCAGGTGATATAAACAAAAAAGATTCCCAGAAATGCACCGATTCCAGAAATTATGCGTTCTTTGTGACTTACCGCTTGTAAATCTATTCCAAAGATATTTATCAGAAATTTAAACATTATTCTTCATTGACGGTAAATGTCCGCTTTCGGCCATTAGCGGACATTATCTATCGCCCTAGTATATTGGAATCAAGGCGTATCCTTTCTTTTGGTACCCAATTAACGACACAAATGTATTACCTACAGGTTTTACTTCGGGCATGATGGTGTCGTTGTCTATGCTTAGCAATCTTGCAGCAATTGAGCATGACTCCATTTTCACGCCAGGCTTTTGACTAAACTCACGCAATAAATCTAGAACTTCCTCATGAGCCTCTTCCTCGTCAAGAGGTAAATCCAACGGTTCCGAAGAAATAAGTTTCAAAACAGGCCCATGAAAAGCAAATATCATATCTGGCTTCACGTCCTGACGAACTAAATCATCATAGGTTTCTTCGATTACTTTCATTAAGAGCAATAACTTAATAGGGCTTCCAACGGTTACGTCCCAAACTACTTTGCCTTCGTTTACATCACTTAATGCATCAGCATCCAACGGTTTTTGAGCAGATATAAAACCTGATGTAAATAAACATAAGATGCCAATAAATAGCGAGATTGTCTTTTTTGTGTACATAAAATATTTACCTATAAAATAAATTGTCTATGAATGTCCGCTTTGGGTCGTAAGCAGTCATTCAATGATAGACTTTAGCAACCCATTTCAGCAAGATTTAACCCATTAATTCAAACGTTATTTGACATATAAGGAGAAAGATTATGAGCTATTACTTTAGTGCCACAATTGAGGGTCCATTTAATGATGCCATTGAAAAGGTAACGGATGAGTTAAAGAAGGAAGGTTTTGGTGTATTAACAAACATTGATGTGAAAGCAACATTGAAAAAGAAATTAGACGTTGATTATCAAAATTATTGGATATTGGGCGCATGTAACCCAGCGTTTGCATACCAAGCACTACAGGCTGAAGATAAAATAGGAGTCATGTTGCCATGCAATGTAATCGTTCAAGATACTGAAGATGGGAAAGTAGAAGTTTCAGCCGTGGACCCAATTGCCTCTATGCAGGCGATTGAGAATACGGAATTAGGTGATATAGCAAATCAAGTACAAGCAAAATTGAAAAAGGTTATAAATAATCTATAAGTGCCGTGCAACAAGGCAAATTCACTAAAACTTCAATACGTAAATGTTATGTACGTTGTTCTCCGTTTCATTACCTGTTAATTGCAATGTCCGCTTTCGGCCAATAGCGGTCTTTACTGTTCATATCAGACAAATAATTTCACAAAAGCTACAAAAGCAAGAAACAAAAGGATTATGCTAATTGATAAATAAAAGTAACGATAAAGTATATTGTTGCCCTTGCCCGCTGCTATAGACATTGGGTTGCCTTGGAAAAATTGAAAGATACTTTTAACTAACAATGGAATACCTGGGATCAAGACTAGGTAAATAATATTAAAATAATAGTTAATGTTCGAAAGCAGAGGGTAAATCAAAAGAAGTACCATCAAAATAATCGGTACAAAAAGTGATAGCTGATCAAGAGATTTAATTTTAATGTTCATTATGCTGTAGATTTAAATGTCCGCTTTGGGTCGTTAGCGGACATATTGAATGTTTGTTTTGAAGTTTCCAACCTAACGTCTTTCATCCAAGTCAGATTTAATGGCACGTAATATATCTCGCCAACTAATTATCCCTAGAGCCTTTTTTTCAGCATCAACAATTGGGATACAGGAGACTTTATGTTGATCAAAAATTTCAAGAACATCATAAAAACTTGCATCCAATCCTAATGTAATTAGTTTTCTAGTCATGATCTGATGCACTTTCTTATTAAGCACAGCAGCATCTTGAACAGTTTCTCTAATTGTTCCAATATTAGGGTTTATAGCTTTAAGCAAATCTCTATCTGATATCACTCCATATAATTTGCCTCTCTCAACGACTAACAGATGATGAAAGTTTGTATTGTCAAATATCTCTTTTACAACCCTAAGTGAATCATCCATCTCCACGGTTACAATTTTCTCATTAAGAAGATCTTTAATATCCATAGTGCCTCTGTTTATATTTACCTAGCGTAAACGTCCGCTTTGGGTCGTTAGCGGACAATTTAAGCCGCTTGTCCCAGTACATTTAAGGTCCTCATGATCATGCCGATATAAAAAGCATCTGCGTAAATACTAGCAAACTAGGGATGGAACTTGTTTGGCAGATAATGTTTCTGTATATGATTTGACCTCGCATGGATGCTAGCTTATAAAATCATTAATGCATTCTTCCTGTTCCAACTCCAATGGTGCTCAGGAAACATTGCAAGACCATCCCAAATTTCGGCGTCTATATTGATCAATTTATGCTCACCTATTCGATCGATCCACCACTTCACTTTCCCAGGCCAAGATCGATCACGCCCACTCCACTGTACTAGATGCTCTTCAGCTAGCATTCGAAATGATAGGGAGGCTCCGCGCATACTTAATGCCTCAATCATCTCTTGATCGCCCTCAATACATTTGAACCACAGCATCGCTTTGGCTTTGGACTGAAGGTTTTCGTTTTTAGAATGAGACCACGATGTTTAATGATCGCCTTAAATCGTGCGCCAGATTTGCGCTCAATACGTGTGATGGTTGCCATGACAACTCTCCTATACACGTTAAAACTCACACCAAAAAGGTACGGGTTACCGTTTTGGCACCTCAAAGTTCGCGTGTATCTTTTAGAGAGTTGAAATCTTCCATGACTTCAAGGACTTAATGGAGCTGGCGATAAGATTCGAACTTACGACCTGCTGATTACAAATCAGCTGCTCTACCAACTGAGCTACGCCAGCACACAACCCAAATAGTTTAATGCCTTAACACACATCAGGCAAAGTGGAAAAAGTAATATACCTACATATTTCGATGATCAACTTGAAATTTGCGACATGCAGCCGCCCCCGCCCTACGCGTAGTTCATATTTCAACTTTTCTTTGACGATAGACCAGTGTTCTTGGTCAACGAGTCCGCACACGGTCTAGCTAATTTTTGTAGCGGGTTATCTTTTTCTATATTTTCCCAAATACTAGTTTTCAAACGTTTGGTGTCGGTTTCTTGAAAATCTAACCAATGCCGAGTTACCTGCCTATAACGTGTCTGAACTTTTGGGTTGAAACCAAGTTTTTTTAAGGCCCTTATTCTAATCTTTGCGCGGCTATAGCCATTATAAAGCCCCAGGGAGATTGCATTGGTATATTTACCTTTGCGGATTATAAAATAATCATCAACATTGGCGATTTGCAATAGATTTACTACTGCCTTCGCTGCTTCCAGCGATTTTTCTGCAGGGAAATACACCCAATAAGATTTAGGCTCTTTATCAGTTATCGCCTTGTGCTTGGGATTAAATCCATTTTGCTTTAATTTTTGTTCTAATTTCTTACTGTTCTTCTCTTCCAAAATTGGGCCCAGCGAATAACATGTTTTTGCAGGCGTCATCGATGGAGGTAGTATCTTATCAAGCTTTGCATTTACTTTAGGTGTTTTTCCTACTTTCGATGACAACTGTTTTTTCGTATTAGCAGCAATAACTACTGCCTGCTCACTTAACAAAGTAAGTGTTTGCTCGCCTTGTGGCTGCTGCACAATGGTAGGAGTAGAATTTTTTTCTGAGAAAGCTACACCCCACACCAAATAGCTTAAATTGATAACCAATAACATTACGAATAAAGAGCGCATTTTTATTTCACAAGTTACTTTTTCAAAAAATCAAATTTTTTGCGACACAACATTCAAGCCATCTAACACAAGTGCATTATCCGTTATCACAGATAGAGAAAGATATGACTTTATTTGCTCTGCATCTCCACCAGTCAACACTACTTGATCGAAACTATCGTAATCCGACGCCATTTTATTTACAACATATTCAATTCCACCTGCAACAGCGCTTATACAGCCTGTATGGATGGCACCCTCTGTAGTATTAGATAACACATTGAACTCTACCTCTGATTCACCATCAATTTCGATCTTGGTATTCGCCAGCAATGCTTTTCTCATGTTCGCCACACCAGGTAAAATTACCCCACCTTGATGTACCCCATTAGCATCTAGAACATCCAAAGTCACTGCCGTGCCACAATCTACGATGCATGTATTTCCAGAATATTTTTCATTTGCGGCAATTAATCCTGCAACACGATCTACACCCAATGCACTTGGATCTGCATAAGCAAGGTTTATACCGAAGCTATTATTTACAGGATCAAGAAAATAAATATTTTTCGCACCATCTTTATAAAGTGTTTCTTTTATCTGTGAATTCATTTCTTTGCTAAGCACCGAGCCAATAACAATTCCACTTGCATCACTATATTGATCACATAAAGATTTAACACTATAGAGCTTGCCAAATGGCCCATAGTTCTGTGTGTCATATTTCTCCACCACACCATTTTCTACAACAGAAAATTTGCAGCGACTATTCCCCAAATCTAATAATAATTTCACAATCAATTTCCAATCAGTTTAATTTCACTTATATGCGCACTATGCAAATGCTCTAGCTTGCCATCCATATATAAAATAATTTTCCCAAGCCCATCTACCCCTTTCACACATCCAGATTCTATTTTGTCTTTATAAAGAAACTCAACTTGTTTGTTTAGTAACATATCATATCGATTCCACTTAGAACTTAAATCTATTAATCGATTCTCCTCAAGCTTTGATAATGTTGCGTATAAAGCCGACACAACATTAGCTGCCAGTTCGTTTCTTGATAGTTGCCCACCCGATTTTATCGATAACAAATCAATCCATGAAGTTTCAATTTCCACCTCATCATTTAATGACATGGCTACATTAAGACCAATTCCTATAACTAAAGTATTTCTTGTTTGACGAACTTTTCTCTCAATCAAAATTCCAGCTAATTTTTTACTTTCAACACAAATATCGTTGGGCCATTTTAATTGAATATCACTATATCCTTGTCTTTCCAATAGCTCAGCAATGGCAATTAACAACCATAGACTGAGTGCCTCATATTCTTCCTTCCAAGCACGCAAAGGCCATGACATAGATAAGTATAGATTTACTGCTGCAGGAGACACCCATTGATGCCCATAACGCCCACGACCCTGTGTTTGCTGCTCAGCTACACAGATAGCAATCTTCTTATTTGCTAATTTACTGTCTAACAAGTAATCATTTGTAGACGAAATACTGGAAAAAACATCAACTGTTCTTATATCATTCAAACCATAGGAGATTAAATGCTCGCGTATACTTTTCTCATCTAATGGCAAGAGAACAACGTTATCGCGCATAATACTGTCTACAAAATAGGCCTATTAAATATTAAGACGGTGATTACAAAATACATTTATTTCGACAATTTACACTTAGCAGAATAGTACGTTACGAGATAAATGGTAATATTCACAGCATAGAACGGATTTTTATAAAATTCTAATTGGATACAATCATACCCTAACCTCTTTCTTCATTAGATGAATCACACAAACTACAGCTTTTTAGCCAGCAGCTCACTATGTTTGGGCCTACTATTCATGTGCTTGCCTTTGCAAATCCATGCTGAGTTTTATGTATATAAAGAAAATGATGGCACAAGCTGGATCACAGATCGAAAAATGCCACAGGAAAAATATACTCTAATGGCAACTATAGGCAGACCCACTGCCGTAGTATCGTGTAGAAGGATGACACCATCAAAATTAGCAAAGCGTGCCAGCAGTTATGCAGATGCAATTGAAGCCTATTCTATTGCATACGAAGTTGACCCAAAGTTAGTTAAAGCAATTATTGCTATCGAATCATGCTTTGACCGAAAAGCAGTTTCTTCGGTCGGCGCTCGCGGCTTGATGCAACTCATGCCGGCAACAGCAAAAGAACTAGGTGTTAAGGATTCATTTGATGCAAATCAAAACATCCGCGGCGGAATAAAATATTTCAGCCAAATGTTAACGCGCTTTAATGATAATACTGAACTAGCCCTTGCTGCATATAATGCTGGACCCAATGCAGTAGAAAAGTATGGTGGCATTCCACCCTATGCTGAAACCAAAGGTTACGTTAAGAAAGTCTTAAAACGCTATGCTAATTATGTGACGAAAAGTAGTACCGCGGCCTATTAATTAATAGCTTATTCGTATTTTTTACCTAGATGTATAATCCATCCTTCCGGATGACTTTTGTTCGGATCATGATGCGTCCAATGCACCACTCCACCTTTGTTATTCCATTCATACTGACCGTAAATTGAAACCTGGTCGTTTACAGAAAGGGGTACACGTGGTGCAAGATCTATATTATGTGCAACTAGAAGCGTCAATCCTTCAGCTGTTTCAATCAAAAATCGTTGATGTCGGGAGCCGTCATTATCATCCTTTAGAATTCGTGTAACATTAGCGACAGTTGATACCATAACCCCAGAGCGTTGCGCATCATATAGTGATCGAATATCAGACTGATCAACCTTTGCCGACTCAACCTCATTTGGAGAGCCTACACCGGGGACTTGCTGATTTAAATTGAAAGGATATTGAAGGAATAGCCATATTCCACCGATCAAAAGCAATAGAACTAAACCAATTTTTCTAAATATTTTTTTACCGCGAAATAATTTCTGCAATAAAAACGGTGTGCCAATAATGAAAATCTTTTTTAATAGTGGTTTCAATTCTATTCCTTTTTATTTTCTGAATTTATTCTGCCATTAAATATATAATATTCTAAAATAAACTAGTAAACGCGCACATGAGCAATTCTTCAGCACAATCTTCAAATTTTATCCGCCATATAATCGACCAAGATATCGCAAATGGTAAAAATGATGGCAAAGTAGTCACCCGATTCCCTCCTGAACCCAATGGCTATCTACATATTGGCCATGCAAAATCTATCTGCTTAAATTTTGGTGTTGCCAGAGATTACCAGGGTCAATGCAATCTCAGATTTGATGACACCAACCCTGAAAAAGAAAGCCAAGAGTATATAGATGCGATTAAAAAGGATGTGCAATGGTTAGGCTTTAATTGGTCTGAGCTTAGACATGCATCAGACTATTTTGAAAAATTATATGAATATGCAGTTGAACTCATAAAACTTAACAAAGCCTATGTGTGCAGTTTAAATGCAGAAGATATTCGCAAACAGCGCGGCACATTAACTGAGCCAGGTATTGAAAGCCCGTATCGCAATCGAAACATTGAAGAAAATTTAGAACTGTTCGCAGATATGCGAGCAGGCAAATATAAAGAAGGCGAACACGTGCTACGCGCAAAAATTGATATGGGATCTGGCAATATCAATCTTCGCGACCCCGTTTTATATCGCATCAAATACGCTACTCACCCAAGAACACAGGACAAATGGTGTATTTACCCAATGTACGATTACACACATTGTATTTCTGATTCTCTAGAAGGCATCACTCACTCTTTATGCACATTAGAGTTTGAAGACCACCGCCCTTTATATGACTGGGTACTTGATGAATTAAAAACGCCTTCGCATCCACAACAAATTGAATTCGCCAGACTTTCTGTTGAATACACAATCAGCAGTAAACGCAAACTAAACCTTTTAGTAAGCGACAAACATGTAGATGGTTGGGATGATCCACGCATGCCGACGATTTCAGGAATGCGGCGTCGCGGCATCACTCCTGAGTCGATTCGAGAATTTTGCGATCGTATCGGAATAACGAAGAAAGATGCATTCATTGAAATGAGTGTGTTAGAAAACTGCATTCGAGAAGACCTGGATCCACGCTCAAATAGACTAATGTGTGTAATCAATCCACTAAAAGTTGTTATTGAGAATTATCCAGATGACAAAGAAGAAGAATTTACAGCCAAAAATCACCCCAAAGATCCTGAGCAAGGTAAGCGCTCCATTCCATTTTCGAAAATCATTTATATTGAGCGCGATGATTTCATGGAAGAACCTACAAAAGATTTTTTCCGACTGGGTTCAGGAAAAGAAGTTCGTCTTCGTAATGCCTACGACATTAAATGCACAGATGTTATTAAAAATGATATGGGCGAAATAGTAGAACTACTCTGTGAATATGACCCTGATAGTGCAGGCAAGAACAAAAAGAAACTAAAGGGAATCATTCACTGGGTTTCAGCAAAACATGCAATAAATGTAGAAACACGCATCTACGACAGACTGTTTAATACACCTAATCCGGGTGCAGTAGAAGATATTATATCTACCTTAAACAACAAGTCCCTATCAATTCATAAAGACTCTAAAATTGAGCCACATGCAAAAACAATTACCTTAGAAGATCGTGTTCAATTTGAACGGCAAGGATTTTTTTGTTTAGACAGTAAACATACAAAAGAAAAGCTAGTGTTTAATCGCATTGTTACGCTACGCGATAGCTGGACGAAACCGGGCCAAGCTAGTAAAAAGTGATTTCCATATATGCCATACAGACATTCAATTCGTTCCATTTTTTCATTAGCACTCTTAACATTAGAGTGCTTAAAGAAACTTAACCTAACTCTTACAATCTAATCACAACAACGAAGAAACAACAACTTCGCAATAAAGGCGCAATTTAACTGACAAATGGTATTACCGTTAATCAATATTCAATTGAATTCATATCTATAAATAAGGTAAAAAAATATATATATAATAAAAGGATTTTTTTATGCTTGTTAAACAAGAAAGTTTGCAAAATTACTTTCATGATTGCTTATATAACTCGTTGCACAAACATAATGTGCAAGCCACCGATTACACTATAATATATCTCGCCAACCTTTTAATTAATTTTACACGTACAGAAAATTTTATCGATGCAAATGAAGGTAGATCGCCACTCAAACCATTAGCAATACATTATTCTGAAGCTTTAAATTCAACTACTGATCATGAACGTAATATTGCACTACGCCGTTTAGGTGACATAGCATTATTTATTTGTGGTTTATTTTCTGAAAGCTTAAAAACCAAAGCTGTCGATGTTGATTATTACGCTGCAATGGGCGGCACAGCATATGGTCATTTATCTGAAAGTCAGAATATAAACGAGTCTGGTCCGGTGTTTAAAGAAGTATTTTACGAACTTTCAAATAAATTTATTGATTTTGCAGATGTGCTATCCGAGTTAAATGATAGCCAAGAACAATCAAATAAAAATTTATTGCGAACTTACGATATTTGGATAAAAACAGGTAGCAAAAAAGCTCGAAAACTATTGATTGACTCTGGCATTCAACCTATAGCTCCTACTACCGGTTTGCTTGAACACTAAGCGCTGCTATACGAATGTCTAATTTACTTGCGAACATTCAAAACAATCTTCAATTAATCTATGAGGTTTCAGTTCCATTAAACGTAGACGATTTTTTAATCACAGATAGATATCATGCAGAAATTCTTGCTAACACAGTAATACATAATGACTCATTAGAGCAATTACTTATATCGCCACAAGATGATTGTTTAGATGTTTCACTTTATTTAGATAACGAGTTAATCAATCGACTATGCAAAAATTATCCCTCAGAACAGTCCAATAAAGATGATTTGCATGATTTTTGGATTGCCTTAGAAGGTGTAAGTCATTTTTTATACTTAGCGTGGAATGCAAACCATGACCGACCCGTGTCACAACTTGAACTCGAACTACAAGCCGAAGTAGATAAATTTGTGAGCGCAACTGCAATCTTAGGCTTAGAGAAGAATAAAGCTTTTATGCAAGAAATTTGGTCGCTATTATTTTCGCAACCTAAATTTAATGAAAATTTAGAAAAAGAAAATTTAGCACGGTATATGAAGGCCAATAAGTATGCTTCCAAATATTGTCTTAACTTAATAGGTATGAATAATAAAACTACCAAATGCTTCCATAATGAATTACGTAGGTTTTACCGTCTCAACCAACGTGCAAAATTATCGCGAATCGATACCCTGAACACTGACTTAAGACACTAAAAAACCTCTGCCAAAGCACTTCTTCAACAGAGATTTTTACGTATACTAAAATTAAGTGCTAGCTGTTTTTAAATCCAGCGCTAAACTTAGACATAAACTGCAATGCCTGTTGAACTTCAGGATCTTTCATGGTCTTTAATAATCCCATCATTCCTCCCGAAGATGGTGCATCATGACTCGCTTTTGCCGAAGCAGCTGCTTCACACATGCTAGTTAACATTTCTATCATGTAATCACGTTCTAACAAGTCGAGTAGTTTATGAATATTTTCATTACGTGAAATACGATCCGCAATAATCATTAATGAATTTGCCATCTCACCCAGTCTGCCAACAATATCATCACTAATTGCATCACCCGCTGATCCAAGCACACGTACTAGATTTGCAGCACGCTCTAGGTCACCTGTTTCTACAAGATGATCAATTAATGGGATTGCCTTATCTAAATTACTACGACTAACTTGGTCTAGCAACATAAGGCCATCACCCATGGTACTTCCAAGTCTGCCAACAATATCGTCCGAAAGCGCGTCAGCTGCACTTTCAAATATGCGTTCAGCTTCAGTTTGCATTGATTGAAGTTCGCTCATGACAAAGCCCCTTTATAGTAAACCGCGCGCGCTGGCCCAGTACATTTTGTTATAAGCCGTCTTGAACCAATGAATACCTTTCGTTGGTGCCTTAGGATCGGGTGGATTCTGATAATTGAACATCGCATAAGTTGCTTTGCCTTCACCTGCTTCAATGAAGCAGAACACTTTCCCGTCGTAATCGCGTACTGGAGTTCCAATCTTAATGGTTGAAGCAATATTCTCTGCTAAAGCTTCAGCTTCAAAGTGAGCAGTAGAACCTGCTTTACTAATTGGTAAATTAGTAGTGTCACCAATTACAAATGCATTTTCGTAACCTTCTATATTTAGACGTGTGCGATTTGTTGGGATAAAGCCGCCAGGACCTAGATCACTATCTTCAATTACTTGCATACCTTTATGTGCAGGAACCGTAACTAATAAGTCATATTCTTCTTCAGTACCTTCTTCGCTAAGCACTTTATCAGGCGTAACTTCTTTCATATTGAAAAGAGTTTCATAGGTAATACCTAGACGGTCAAATTCTGGCTGTGCCCATTTAGCAACAGGCTCTAAACTATGCACGCGGCCGATTGGATAGGTGTAATGCAGTTGTACTTTGTCCCAGATACCACGCTCTTTAAAGTAATCTGCCAACATGAATGTAATTTCTAATGGCGCCATAGGGCATTTATGAGGAACCCCCACTGCAACCACTACCTTGCCGCCTTCAAAGTTCTGCAAAGTCTTAAACATTTTTACTGCATCTGACTCAGTATAAAACTGAGCAGCATTTTCATTTAAGCCTGGTGTTCCTTCAGCGTGTGCCCGCGAACCTGTTGAAATTACAATAACGTCGTAGTCATATTGTTTACCACTTTCTGTGACGACATTATTCTCTTTCAGATTAAATTTAGTAACCGGATCAACTCGAAAGGTAATGCTCGATTCAAGCAAACTTACTTGATCACGATACAGCTCATCAGGTGTCATTTTACCAACCGCCACATAAAGCAGACCTGGTTGATACATATGCTTATCTGATGCCGACAACATAGTAATACTTGCCTTACCAGCTTTTATTTCTCCACTTAATCTTCTTGCTAGATTATTAGCCAGTATAGTACCGCCCATTCCGCCACCTACAACGAGTATTCTCATGATTACCTCACTTCTTATATTTATAAATATCGATTCGCTATTCTTCTATTAGCTTTGGGAAATTTATTTGGTTTTCTTTACAACAATGTGCCAAACACCTTCTTTTTCAAAACTCTCTACCATTTCATGCCCTACTTTATTAATCCATTCAGGAATATCATTTGCAGAGCCTTGATCAGTAGATAAAATTTCTAATTCATCTCCAATCTCTGCCATTTTCATTTGCCCAATGAGCTCCATTAAAGGACCTGGACAAAAGGTATTTTTTGCATCAACTAATTTTCTTTCCGACACAGTGTTCTCCTTAACTTAAAAATGCCAAACTTGGCCTTCTGAGGCATCACTCAAAAAAGCTGTTAAACCCAGAGGCTCTGAAACAAAACTTTTTAGTTCATCTTGCTTCACGCCTAGTATATCGACCGCCATTGAACATGGGAAAATTTTAGCATCTCCGTACTCTACAGCTTGACCAAACAACTCCATAAAATCAGGAGCATTCTTATCTTCTAAAAGAGCACCCATTTCACCTTCAGCAGGCGCTTTCTCTGATGAGTCTTTCACAAAAAACTTCAATGCATTCATAGATAAAAATACGGTTACGTCACTACCGCTAACGGCTCCAACTGAGGCAACCATTGCTGCCATTTGTAATTGTTCGCGGTTACCGGATGTAACCATCACGCTTATCCTATCTGATGCCATATTTACCTCACTTAAATTAGGCTTTAAACTTTTAAATCCTTTCGAAGGGATGCAAATGTACAGGATCAGCAAACAGACGAAAAGCTTTTACATTAGTCTGCAAACAAAGGGGCTTAATTCCTATCTACTATAGATAGCATATGATCGGCAAAGAATAAATTATTCAAGAAATTATGGATAATTGCGTTTCACGCACTTTGGCTTTGACTATTTTTTAGGCGAGCTTTTCTCAAAACGCTTACCACAATAGTAGCATTCTACATGTGTTTTTTTACCGAATGGCAAATAAACCATTGGATGCCCTAAAGCACCACCTCCATCACAGGCGACTTCTTTATCATCCGGTTTTATTTGCACAACACTAGTAGCTGGCTTCATCGTAGTCTTAATTTTTAAGAGTGTTATTAGGTCTGCGGCATGCTTTTAATATATACATCTTGCTTGCTATAAGGTATTTCGATGCCATGCTCCATGAACTTCTTATAGACCCCAGTATATAACTGATCTAACACTTGTCCACGCAACACAGGCTGATCAATCCAACATAACAATTCGAAATCTACACTTGATGCACCAAAATTTCGAAATCTAACTCTTGGTTCTGGCAAACCGCAGATTTTCTCATTGTCTTTAGCCACATTTTCTAATACTTCACGTACTTGATCTATATCACTCCCATAGGCAACACCCACTTTTACTCTGATACGACGTTTACTATATGGGCCACCCGCCTCATTGGTAATTTTTGCATTACCCATAACTGAATTTGGAACGGTAATCTCAATGTCGTCACGCGTGAGCATTCTCGTACTACGAATTCCGATATGGGTTACTTTGCCGCGTTCACCTGAATCTAGAACAATATAGTCACCCAACTTATAAGGTGAGTCTGCCAAAATAAACACACCTGCAAATAAATTTGCCAAGGTATCTTTCGCAGCAAAACTAAGTGCTAAACCTATAATCCCGGCAGATGCCAGCCAAGCAGTAACATCAATTCCCCAGGCTAAAAACAACATATATATTGTTGCCGCAACAATAATAAGTAATGCGAGATTACTAAATAAAGGCAAAGTACTATGCTGAATTAACTGACTTTTGTTTTTATCGCTACTTTTTCTAGAACTTATTGCTTGTAATAAGAACCTTGAAAACTTGATGGCAAAGGATGCCCAAAGCAGAATAACAATCGTCTTTAGAATTGCCTCTGTTGTAACGACAACATTTTCTGGCATTTGTAAAACTTTTATCGCTTGTACAAAACCAAAGATCACTAAACTTGCAAAAATAGGTTTTTGAATAAGTTCTAGTATGTGGTCATCACCTTTGATCGCCGTCTTCGCAGACAAGCGTTTTAAAAAACGAATTACGACAAAGTTAAAAATTAAAGCGAAGGCCGCGAAGGCAAGGACAATACCGAACGCTTTTAAATAAGGATTCGGCCCAAAAATAGCGAGCCAGGAATCATAAAGCGCTTGAAGTTTTTCCATCGAAAAATAGTTCTAGTCACAACTTAGTAGGATTGGGAACATCTCCATACACTTCCTTGGGATCAAACATTTTTTCATATTCTTTAAATTCCATTTCAATCGGTGTATCTCCCGGTTCATTTCCAGTAGGAATCGATCGATAAAAACATGAACGATAGCCAACATGACAACTTGCATCACCAACCACCTCTACCCGTAACCAAACTGCATCCTGATCATCATCAATACGCAACTCAACAATCTTTTGAATTAGTCCACTGCTTGCACCTTTGTGCCACAGACATTCACGGCTGCGGCTCCAATAATGTGCTTCACCGGTCTCAATGGTTTTTTCTAATGCTTCAGCATTCATATACCCAAGCATTAACAATTCACCTGACTCTGCTGCCGTAGTTACTGCTGGTACTAGGCCATGCTCATCAAACTTAGGCGCAAGTGTTTTACCCTCTTCAACCTCTTCAACGGACTCGCGTTTTCCAAACCATTTATAATGTGCCGACATGACTAAATACAATTTCCTGAATATATATTGAATTATGAATTATACAGACTTGATTGGTTTAAGGTGTATATGCCTTAGGAAACATCACAAGACAACAATGCACCAAATAAGCTATCTATAAGCTTAAAATCCTCATTCAGCAAACCTAACATGGCAAAATGACCCATAAAAGAAGGAATTACTTTTAGCTCACTATTAGAGATTAAATGTTGTTCAAATTTGCAGTCTTCAACTGGCACAAACATGTCATCTTCAAATGCAATTACATAGGTTTTGGCTTTAATACCGCTTAATGCTTTAACAAGATCTCCTCCAGTATGTCTACTAGAATCACCCTCTTGCCATTTTTTAGCCTGCGTTAGAAGTGAATTTGGGTCCATAGGTTGAAACCATGCTTCCCAGAACTCTGATAACATTTCTTGCATAGAATCAAAACCAATTCTTTTCCATTGCTCTTGTTTATAGAACTCAGGACAAAACCCCATCAATGCAAAAACATGTGCTAAACGTTTTAGTCCATCCCCGCAAGCATATGGATCAGCATAATTACCCTTGTTCCACTCAGAATCAGATTTCAATGCTTCACTAAACACATCTACATATAATGAGTCGTGTGAGGTGCATTTAGCAGTGCCCGCAATGGGTGCCGCACGTTTCACCATATCAGGATAACGAATGGCCCATTCATAAGTTTGCTGCGCGCCCATCGACCAGCCTGTTACCAGCTGCAACTCTTGAATGCCAAAGTATTCCGTCAGCAATTGATGTTGCGCAACTACATCATCACCTATTGAAACTATTGGGAAACCAGCCATGGCTTGAGCACCATCTATATTATGTGGTGAAGTAGACAATCCACCACCGAGTTGATTTGGAAGAATGATGCAGTACTTGTCTGGATCTAGTGCCTTTCCAGGCCCTATATAGTGCTCCATATTCTTGGATGTACCTGAGAACATGATTGTGAATAAAATGGCATTGTCTTTTGCTTCGTTTAGTTCACCATGCATTGCATACGCTAATTGCGCATTCTTTAAGGTTTCACCAGACTCAAGTAGAAAATCGCCCAAAGCATAGAACTCATATGGTCCATGTTGGTCTTGAGTATAGTATTCGTTATTTAGCATTGTTTTAGTGACCAAAAAAACTGAAGCTTACTAGGAAATGTACTTATTGGGAAAATTGATTAGCAGGAAAAAGTATATCCATGGCAGTTTTTAACAAAATTATTTTGACCATTTTAACAGTTTTATTCTCATTATTAGCTGCGGATGCTATTGCCGATTTATCGAGTGAAGCGACCACACAGATAGCTCGCTTCTCAGAAATGAACCTGGACGATTGGAAAAATAAATCATTTGAAGGTAAAACCAAATACTCCATTAAAGGCGAAGATCAGAAGTTCTATTTACAAACTGAAAGCATACAATCCGCATCAGCTTTGTATAAGAAAATAAAAGTAAATATAGATGAAACACCTTATTTAAACTGGAGTTGGCGTATTGACCAAGCCTTACCAAAGCTTAATGAAAAAACCAATAATGGTGACGACTATGCTGCAAGAATTTATGTTGTGTTTAAAACTGGGTTCACACCATTAAGCGCAAAAGCACTAAATTATGTATGGTCTAGTGATGACAATCCTGACACACATTGGCCTAACGCCTATACCGAGAAAGCGATTATGATCCCTCTTAGATCTAATCAAGATGAAGTACATTATTGGCAACATGAAAAAGTAAATATAAAAGAAGACCTAATGAAATATTTTAACAAAGCACCGAAATATATTGATGGTATAGCCATCATGACAGACACCGACAATTCCAAAGGCACAGCAAGTGCTAGTTATGGTGATATTTACTTTACCAGCGACTAAGCATGGAAGATAACTCTCAACTTTACTCAGAACTATTTTTAAATAATTCACCAATGATGGATGTGCGTGCACCAATTGAATTTCAGCGTGGCGCTTTCCCGACCTCGATGAATCTGCCCATCATGGACGATCAACAACGCGAAGCTGTAGGCACCTGTTATAAAAACCATGGCCAAGATAAAGCCATCGAAAAAGGCCATGAACTTGTACAAGGGAAATTACGAGAAAAACGAATTACTGCATGGGTTAAGTTTGCCAAGCAGCACCCGAACGGATCACTGTATTGTTTTCGAGGCGGACTCAGATCAAGAATCACTCAACAATGGATGCATGAAGTCGGAGTTGATCTCCCCATTGTAGCGGGTGGTTACAAAGCATTACGCACATTTTTATTAAATGAATTAGAAAACGCTGCAAATGAATGCTCATATAAATTGGTAGGAGGGAAAACAGGATCTGCCAAAACCATTCTTATAAACGAGCTAGACAATGCAATCGACCTAGAGGCTGCGGCATATCATCGCGGCTCAAGTTTTGGTGCCCATGCCAAAGCGCAAAACAATCAAATCAATTTTGAAAATATACTTGCCATAGATTTTTTAAAGCTAAGGCATAAAAATGTTAAAAATATTGTTTTAGAGGACGAAGCACGAACCATAGGCAAAGTAGGTTTACCGAAAACGCTATTTGCAAAAATGCGTGAATCCCAATTAGTAGTAATTGAAGAACCCTATGAAGCAAGATTAGAAAGATTAATACAAGAATATGTAATAGATATGCATTCTGAATTTGAGTCCACACAATCAAACAATGTTTTTGAATCTTTTTCAAACTATTTACTGCTTGGGCTAGAAAAAATTCAAAAACGCTTAGGCCCAACGCGATATCAAGTTGCCCACAAAGCCATGCTGCAAGCACTCAAAATACATTCACAATCAGGTGATATTTCAAATCATTATGACTGGCTCAGAATAATATTAGAAAATTACTATGACCCTATGTATGAAGATCAGTTAAAAAAACGCGAAGAATATATTTGCTTTCGTGGTGACTACCTTGCTTGCAAAGAATACCTACAAAACTAACTTTCTAACTCAGACCACCGCTCCATTGCTTTATCTAACTCTTGCTGAGCCACGGATAATTGTTCTAGTGCCTCACTTGTCTCCTCATAAGGCTTTTCATAAAAGCCAGGTGTTTCAACTTTAGTGGTTAACCCCTGAATAAACTTTTCAAGCTCTTCAATTCGCGATGGCAATTCATCTAACTCACGCTGCAATTTATAACTTAATTTTTTAGGTTTTTTCTCTTTTTCTTTTGCAGAGGATGCGCCTATATTTGTGCCAGACTGCCCTACAGGAGCATCAGTTTCTAAAAGTTGTTTCCCGCGTCGCGCCCAATCTTTATACCCACCCACATATTCTTGTAAGCTGCCATTTTCTTCAAAAACCAGCGTACTAGTTACTACATTATCCAAAAAGTCACGGTCATGGCTAACCAATATCAAAGTACCCGTATACTCAACCAACCGTTGCTCTAAAACCTCCAACATCTCAACATCTAAATCATTGGTAGGCTCATCTAAAACCAAAAGATTAGCAGGTTTGGTAAAGAGTTTTGCCAAAATCACTCTATTACGTTCGCCTCCCGACAAAGCTTTTACCGGTGTCATAGCCCTTTTCGGACTGAATAAAAAGTTTTTCAAATAACCAATTATATGCCGTTGTTTACCATGCAGTGTTAAATAATCTTTTCCATCTCCGATATTTTCTGCGATGGTTTTATTTAAATCCAGATCCTGCCTAAGCTGGTCAAAATAGGCAATTTCCAGGTTCGTTCCAAGTTTCACTGTACCCTTCTCTGGAGTTATTTCACCTAGAAGAATGCGTAACAAAGTGCTTTTACCCACGCCATTATTCCCAATTAAACCAATACGATCTCCACGTTGCACCTTAAGTGAAAAATCTTTTATTAGCGTTCTATCGCCATAGCCATGGGTAACATTACGTACCGTGATAACTTTGCGCCCAGATTTTTCTGCGGTTTCAAGGTGAACACGTGCAGAACTTTCACGCTTAATACGTTTGGCGCGTTCTTCACGCATAGCTTTAAGAGCTCTAACTCTCCCTTCGTTACGTGTACGTCTTGCTTTTATACCTTGCCGTATCCACACTTCTTCTTGAGCAAGCTTTTTGTCAAACAACTTGTTGCTCGTTTCCTCTTCTTCTAAAGCTTTTTCTTTCAACTTAAGATAATTATGATAATTACCAGGCCAGCTGATTAATTTCCCTCGATCAATTTCAACAATACGTGTTGCGAGCTTTTGTAAAAATGTTCGATCATGCGTAATAAATATTACGCTACCTTGATAACCACGGACGTGATGTTCTAACCATTCAATCGTGCTGATATCTAAATGGTTAGTAGGCTCATCCAATAAAAGTAATTCTGGTTGTGATACTAAAGCCTTGCCTAATGCCACACGCCTGCGCCAACCGCCCGATAATTCACTTAGCTTTTGGTCTGCAGGTAATTGCAATTGCGTCATAATTGTTTCTACACGTTGCGCTAGTTGCCAGCCTCCACATGCATCAATTAGATGTTGCAACTCATGTAATTCAGTCAATCCCCGATCATCTAAATCTTGTTTAGACAACGCGTTATATTGATCGATGATCTTTTGCTGCTCTGCTAAACCGTGCAACACCACATCTTTTACCAACTCATCAGAACTTTCTAATAAATTTTGCTCAAGCGTGCTGATACGCAAATTACCTTTCCATTGAACCAAACCGTGATCCGGTTGATGCTCATTCGCAATCATCTTCAACATCGACGACTTACCCGCCCCATTACGACCAATCAGGCATACACGCTCCTTCGCCTCGATGGCAAAATTAGCTTCCACCAAAAGTGGCGTGTCGCCAAATTCCAACGACACTTCATCAAATCGTACTAAGGTCATGTTTGTAAATCAGTATTTTTCATAAAATAGCATATATAAATCAATGACATACGCCATACTCAGGGAGTAGTAAGCAGACTCTAATATGAGTACTATATATGAATAAATAAAATCGAATTTTTTGCTGAAGACCACGGAGTTTACTAATGAAAAATATCAGCCTCATATCTTTATTATTTGCAGCAATCCTAATGGTTGCATGCTCATCAGAGACACCAGATTCATCGTCTTCCACACCAGCCGCAAAGTCTTTATATGAACGCATTGGCGGCAGAGAAAAAGTAAAAGCCATTGTTGAAGATATATGGAACAACCATGCAAAAAACCCAATTGTAAAAGATCGATTTGCAGGAAGTGACCCATCCTATGTAAAGAAAAGAGTTTTTGAAATCTTCGCTGCAGCAACCGGTGCAACCGATGTTGAATACAAAGGTATGGACATGAAATCTGCACATAAAGGAATGAATATCAACGAAATGGAATTCAATGCCGTTGTTGATGATGTATTAGCAGCTTGTGAAATGCACAAAGTTGCACAACAGGAACGAAATGAAGTGTTAGCCATTTTATGGTCAGTGCGCAAAGACATTGTGAACCCACATATCATCACGGACACCTTAGTGAATTAAATATCTAACACACTATTTCAAAGCCTACCTTTTCGTTTTGAAAAGGCAGGCTTTTTTAGTGATCTCATTTTTCTTCGCTTGGCTTCCATCCTTTTTTCCATTCTCGATATGGAATAACTTCAGCTGGTTGACCATTATCATGGAACCATGAGTCGATTATAAATTTTTCTTCAGTCAGCTTATCTAATAATAAAACTGCTGTGTGTGGATAACCAGCAAATACGCCCCCTCGGCTTCGCAACCCTGCAATCTTATGAAAGTTTATTTTTTTATTTTGATCTAAAAGTCTTAGGTACAACAAAGTATTCGTAGATTCATCTATACAATCCATTTGTTTGCTTTTGGCTTTATTTAAATTCAAATAAATATTAAATGTTCCACCAATATCATATTGAGTATTAGTTTGTTCACCGACAATAGTTTCAATATAGCCAATCACTTCTACCAGCAATCCCCGCTCTGTTTCAGGCGAGTCTATAGAAGCATTAAAATAAGAAAGGATTTTTTGCCACTGCAGCACATCGATGGATACGTGCGAAATTTCTGCGCAGCCATAACTAGAACAAATAGGTAAACTATGTAAATTAAATATAGTTTCTGGATTATTGATATAACGTACGTGTAGTCTTTTCCTTTCTGTAGAATCCAACATTCCTTGTGCGAGACAATTTGTAATTACCAATCCAAGAAATATACTTAAAAATATTTTTAATAGCACAGTTCGATATTAATTAAAAAACATCTTGTTCGCATAAAAAAAGCCCCGCAAAAAATTACGGGGCTTTTTTAATTTGATGCCTGGCAATGTCCTACTCTCGCATGGGGAGGCCCCACACTACCATCGGCGATACGCAGTTTCACTTCCGAGTTCGAGATGGGATCGGGTGGTACCAACGCTCTTTGGTCACCAGGCAAACTGGTTGAAATTACCGAAATTAATTTTCAGTAAATTCAAATTTTGGATTGTAACTAGGTTTCAAGTTTAGACCTGTCTTGCCAAGAAATCATTCTTGGACTTGGGCTTTATTCATTAACAACTCAATTCGCTTGAGTGTTATATGGTCAAGTCGCACGGGCAATTAGTACTGGTTAGCTTCACACATTACTGCGCTTCCACACCCAGCCTATCAACCTTGTAGTCTTCAAGGGCCCTTCAGGGGAATTAAATTCCCAGTGAGATCTCATCTTGGGAGAGGCTTCCCGCTTAGATGCTTTCAGCGGTTATCCCTTCCGAACATAGCTACCCGGCAATGCCACTGGCGTGACAACCGGAACACCAGAGGTTCGTCCACTCCGGTCCTCTCGTACTAGGAGCAGCTTCCCTCAA
>JABDMD010000134.1 GCA_013001685.1 Gammaproteobacteria bacterium
TAATTAGCGGTCTGCTAGGCATGAGTTTTTGTGCAAGTTGTGGCTATTTACCAAAATCTAATGAAGAGGTACAGGCGAGATATAGTCATACCGAATTGAGTTCAGGAAAACACTATTTAGCCTATAGCGGAGTGTTATCCATGACGTTAGAAACCGCTAATGAAAAGTGGTTAGCCAAAGCAGAAAAATTATGTAAGTCGCGTGAGTTTGAATACGAATATGATAAAGAAGAATTTCGCGGTAAAGATTTCTCCGAGAATAAATACCCATATATTGAAGGGAAATTATTCTGTAATAAGCCAGAATAATTTTTGACTATTTGTTCCAATAATTGAAGCAATAGCTAAGTTTTCCCACGTATTCATAAATATTTAACTTTTCCCAAATAAACTGATTCTCGAGATAAGTAATTTATAGTCGAAACATCAGATATTTTAAATTACAATTAGTTAAGCTTGAGTGCAGGTACGCACACAGTAAATGCCGGTGTGTATCGATTTAAATAATAAAGATAGTTTGGAGTTGGGTTATGGCTATATGGTTCTCACGTTCGAGTAAAAAAAGCTCAGATAATTATACTGGGCAGTTCAAGACGGTGGTTAAAAGTACTATCAGTCCCTACCACTGTGTTGAAGTGAAGATGCCTTATGATGCTTGTGAAGAAGTGCTGAAACTTCATGGCAAGCGGTTCTTATCTGCTGAAGCACCAATGTTGCCTGTACCAGGTTGTGATCAACATTGCAGTTGTAAATTTAAACATTATAACGATAGACGCTTAGATGATAGGCGAGATGCATTTAGCTCTAGCGGAATTCATTTCAGTGGCGAAAATAACCGCCGACTAGGTGTAGATCGAAGGCATAGTTCCCAAAGCCATGTCAGCGTAGGCTGAGACTTCACCGACAAGCAGGACATAGGTCTTGCTTAGAGGCATTCTGAACTGTAGTAGTTATCATTCCCCTTTATTAAACCACTTGCGATTATCTAATCATTGTTTATCTCTTAGTTGGGAGAATTTGGTATGTTTAAGAAGTCTTCGGCTTTGAATAGAAAAAAGTCAGGGAATGTTTAAGATGCGTCTGTTGTAAACAGATGCCACTGTTTTGAAGTTAAACCTTCAACCCGAACATGTGATGCTGTTTTGGAAATTGAAGGCAAAAAGTTTTTATCTGCAGAAGCACCGACCCTGCCTTTACTAGGTTGCAATGTAAACTGTTCATGTCGTTATGTGCATTACGATGATCGACGATAGAAAAATCGTCGTGATCGTTTTGCTTAAAATTCAATGGCAGACAAAAGTGTTACCAGGAATCGTAGGTTGGGTGGAGTTCGACGCCGAAGTTCAAATGCAAGATCAGGTCTTAAATAATATAGTTGAAATTGCTTTTATGTGTCTTCTATAATAGTTGCATCTGGTAAGTCTTCTATTTTTTGATCAGCATTTTGTTCTGACTTGTTATCAATGTCTTTTTGCTCATCAGCAAGATTTTCTTCTAATTCAATTTTATCAATATCAAAATCAATTGGTCTGAGGTTTAAGTCATTTGAGATATCAGCAAAGGCTGACTCAAAGGCAAGTACCATGGCTTTATAAATTGCTTGACCGTATATGTCTTGAGTTTCGCGTTTGTTACGTAGAATCTCGCCTTCTTGACCTTCACCTTCAGCAGTAAAGACACTTTCGTAAATGCGATTTTTTTGCGAATCAGTGAGGAATACTTCAATCTTTGTTTTTGCGATGGGCTGCATACGTCCTTTTACGACACGTATGGAATGATCTAATTTGTATATGCGTGCGTGAACATTAAGTAAGGGTAGGTCGGTATGCTGACCATCATCCTGGAACCAGCGAAAGATGCTTGCATGTCCTGCAAGGTTTAGCATTTCATCTTCTGGGAATACTATTTTATTTAAGTTACGTTCATCACCATTATCGGCTTCTGCTTTGCCAGTTTTATTCTGTAGTTCAGGGTAAAAATGCACTTTTGCTAGATACGGCTTAACCTCGGGTAGATCTTGCATTGCAGCAACTAGCTGATCAGCATCTGCATCTGCCACATATTGTGGTGTAGCACAGGCAGATAAAAGTAGTGCCATACTTAGGCTTAACATGGAAAAAGAAATTTTGATTAGCGCATTGATATTGCTGTATGGCATATTCATCCCACCTGCGAAAAACATTTATATATATTTATATATAAGAGTGTAGCGAGTTCGTTTGCCAAGCCGAATATTTTAACGGACCGTTGGTAAGCCAGAATTAACTAACGGTCAGGTAGTGCCAATTGTCAGGTATAACCTGGATTAGCTACTGGAATAAATAAGGAAAGTAGAGGGTTTAAGCTTTACTTGCACAAAGCTTACTTTGCTTAAGCTTATGTCTATTTATCTTGTTCGACGATGGTCTTCAATTGATTTAAACCATCTTGAAACATCTTGCCAATGGAGTAGTTCATAAACAGCGCAAAGTAACCGCCAATAATGGGCATGCTCATATCACCTTCTAAGGTCCAGTGAACACGTGTGCGCGTTTGTGAGGATGTGTCGTATTTAATCGCACTTTTACTTTTATATTTTCCGCCCTGGAAAAATAAATCATACTCAATACCTTTTTCAGGTGACCAAGAAGTGAAAGATAGTGAGCCGCCGCCATGCTTGTCTGTCCAGCTTTGACTGGCGCCTATACCGGTAGTTCTTTCACCTATAGTAATTACTATTTCCGGATTTTCGCCTTTCCATGCAGTCCAAGTTTGCCACTTATTTAGATCACCGACATATTCATGAATGTGGGCTGCTGTAGATGAAATCGTTTCAGTTCTGCTCACTGTAAAATTGGTAGGCAATAAATAGCCAATAATCCCTAGTATTAGTAATAGCAGAATTATAAATGAAAGAAACTTTCTCATAACTGGCTCACGTTGAACTCATGCGTGATTACTTTTTGACTTATATATAAACGCAACAATGATTCCAGCTAATACCAATTGAATTGTAACTCCTATTATCCAGCTAATTACCATGCTCATAGGATAGGGTGCGACTGCATACATTATTAGATTACTACCTATAAATACTATGGCTACTAACAAGCCATAGATTGCACCTTCTGCAATACCACCACGCTTAAAGGCTTTAGTAAATAAGGCTACAAAACCTACTGACATGATAATTTGGCCTAAGATCATCCAAATCATATATTTGTTCATAGTTTCATGAGGTCGCCATAAACTAGCTGTTTGCTCATAGGTGTTGGCCATATACATACCATGGAATAAAAAATCAAAAGCCATGATAAAAATAGTGACGGCGATGCTAGCGAGGATAAATTTTTTAGCATTCATAATGTTATCCTCCTTTAGATTCTACGCTTCTTTAGGCGGAACATAGTTAGGATCATTTGGGTTTAAAAACACAAAATGAAATTGTTTGGGTTCTAGCTCAATATAATCAAGTGTTGTACCGTTGAGTAAATCAAAACTTGAATCAGCGACTACAATTTCAACACCATTAGATTCAAATGAATGGTCTTTTTCGTTATTCGTGCCAATATCATCAAAGCCAAGACCATAGTGAATGGAATCATCACTTTTGCGGGTTGCGGCAATGCGCAATGCAGTGTTTTCTAATTTAGATTCAACAGCAGCTTTTTTTATTTGCTCGGCTGCGGTTTTAGTTACTTGTATCGTCATACGGACCGTTATTATTATTTATTGGCCTGTAATTGTAGTACATCTACTTATTGGATTTCACAAATTCTAGGAAGTTAGAAATCCATTGATTTTGTTGCGTATTTCGCTGATGGGCGTAACTAGCGAGTAGATTTTTATAAACGATGCCGTCATTTACGCCATTCGCACCAAAACCGCGATTTACCTGATAGGCAAACTTGGTTCCACAAGGAGTATTGCTTAGTTTTGAATAGTGAAATTCATGTCCTGGGACTTCAGTGTTTTGCATTGTATACCAAGGGTGCTGTTGAATACTTTGTAGTAGCGTATAGCCACGGCCAATTGGCTTTTCGTGCATTTCAATGTCCGCTTTAATAATACTCACCATCTCGCATTGCTGATTTTTATATTTAATAGACTGGCTTAAGTACATTAAGCCGCCACATTCTGCATAGCTTGGCATACCATTCTCAACTGCATTGCGAATGGATTGTTTCATGTTTGTATTTTCAGCAAGTTTGTGCATACGCTTTTCAGGAAAACCACCACCTATAAACAATGCATCAGCGTCAGGTAACTCTTGATCGTGTAAAGTATCGAAAGGAATCAGCTGAACACCATGCTGACGAAAAGTATCTAGGTCATCCGCATAGTAAAATCCAAATGCTTCATCATTGGCATAAGCAATTTTTAAATCATACCTCTTGAAAGTTTTTTGTTTATCATCTGATTGAATATTGCTTGCAGTATTGGCAATGGCGATAATAGTTTCTAAATCAACTTGCCTAGCAATAATTTCTGCTATACGAGTAATTTTTAAATCCGCAGCGTTATCTTCATTGCAAGGCATTAAGCCCAAATAACGTTCGACTAGCTCTAATTCCTTACTACGTTGCACCATACCCAAAATTGGAATATCTGTATAACGTTCGATAACCGCTCTGAGTTTTGCAGCATGTCGCTCACCACCGACAAAATTTAAAATCACACCTGCTATATTTACCGCCGGATCAAATTGTTGATAACCGAGTAATAAAGGAGCAACACCGCGTATCGTACCGCGGGTATCTAAAACTAATATTACTGGAGCACCAAGAAGCTTAGCTAAAGCAGCATTGCTGTTACTGCCATCGGCTGCAAGTCCGTCATGTAATCCTTTGTTGCCTTCTATAATACTGATTGCATCTTGGCTATTTGCGCTAAGCGTGGATTTAATTTCGTCTTCGGACTGCGTCCAAAAATCTAAATTGTAACAACTTCGTTTGGTGGCTTTAGCTAACCACATGGGGTCAATGTAATCTGGACCCTTTTTAAAACTTTGCAGCGTGAAGCCTTGCTCGCGTAATGCAGCGCAAATACCAATACTAAGAACGGTTTTTCCGGAAGATTTATTTGCCGCGGAAAGTAATAGGTGAGCCACAGTTAATAGTTAAAGCACATCAGTGCTACATGGCTTAAGAAGATACTGCCGGGTTTAATCCCAAGGCTTTGTCAGACAAGCTTTCTGGTAAGAAATCAAGTACTGCGAGCGCCACAGCAACGATTAGTAGAGCAATACATGTGCCACCAATTCCAAGCAGAATTTCCCATATGCTCGGCGCGTATTCAGCTACAACACCATCATAAAATGAGCTGCTGACTTCGTAACCAGGAAACATTTCGAGAGGATAAGCCTGCCCGCCAATAATGATGACGTAAAGTTGTGCCAAGCCTCCTATAATCACTAGCCATGCCGCCAGCTTTAACATGCCGCGTGATTGACTCATGGGCTTTATTAACAATAACGCTAAAGGAAACAAAGTTCCTAGGAATATTTGCACAATCCAGAACAAAAAGGGATAAATACCACCATCTTTCAAAATAAATTTTTCAATTCCGTGATGTTCTGTTGCATACAAATTCGTCAAATGTTGTGCGATCACAAAGTAAAGAACTGCACCTACAAATATTCCCAATAACTTTCTTAGTTTATCGAGCATCGCATCACCTAGGTTGCGATTACTCCACTTATAGCTGAATTGTAATACTAGAATAAACACCGCCATGCCAAAGGCAAAAGACATAATAATGAACATTGGCGCCATGATGGCGGCATCATAGGCTTGGCGTGCCACAAGGAAGCCAAAGATTGAACCAGTACCGGTAGTGAGTATCAATCGCCAGATGAAAGCAAAGAGACCTACTGTGTTGCTGAATTTATTCATCTTACGTTCCATCATCATCCATAAGTAAATAGCCGTAATAACGATAAAGCCGGTGTATAAGAAAATATTCCAGGCAAAGATGGATTTAAAATTATATTTGGTCATCGCTACGATTAAACGATCAGGTCTACCTAAAT
>JABDMD010000175.1 GCA_013001685.1 Gammaproteobacteria bacterium
GTACAGGCAAGGCCTGCATCATTGGTATAGCGAGTTAATTGTGCGATCAGTGCTTCTTCACTATTTGCAGCACCTGCGGTGACAGCGGTAGAACCTGTAGGACACGTTGCACCCGTAGCGATATTGCGGCCTGGGTATTCACCGTGTTCTTGATAGTAAAATTCAATGGCGGAACGCATGTTGGCCAAATTGGATTGTAAGGCCGCAGCCTTGGCATCGTTGGTGCTGGCAGAAAACTGCGGCACGATAATCGCCGCTAAGATCGCCAATATGATCACTACAATTAAAAGCTCCACAAGAGTGAATCCTTTCGCTTGTTTGACTTTAGGAAAATTCATTTCAAAATCCCTCTCTACGTAAATTAAAAAAGTTGGTTTACATACTTATACTTTTAGGTTATCGGCTGAGGAGAATGAAATTTGAATGATTCAGTTCACATATTTGATAAATGCTAACTATTTAGCCCTGGCTGGTATGGATCAAAGGCGGAAATGATAGATTATGCTGAAATTCTATACCTTTCAGTAACTTACAGAAATAGCAGATCTATCTATTTAAGATAACTAGGCATTTTGTTAGTGCACGGCGCGAGACAAAGAGAATATTGGCAGAATCAATGAACTTACAATAATACCGACTAAACCCCCCATTAATAACAGCATAATAGGCTCTGCAAGTTTTGATAATGTCTGCAAATATTTTAGCAATTCTGCCTCGTAATGATTTGCAATTTTCTCCATTACTATAGGTAAGTTTCCCGTCTCTTCGCCAGTTGTAATCATTTGTTTTACAAGTGGCGGGACAAACTCTGCTTGCGCGAAACCGCTACTCATTCCACTTCCTTCTTGCACTTTTAACTCAACATCGTGCAGAAAATTTTGATAAAGCTTATTTTGCACAGTATTTTTACAATCCGCCAACGTATCCATAACACTTACACCATTTCCAAGCGATAGACTCATCACACGCAAAGATTGAACAAGATACACTTGCGTAAATACAGTTTTTATTACTGGAAATGATAGTTTAAATTTATCTACTACTATTTTCCCAACCTCACTTGCAAACCAACGACTTATTAATAATAAAATCCCTGCTACAGCACCTAGTATCATCATCCAATGATTTGTTAAGGATTCGCTTAGCCACATTAGTGACTTTGTAGTAATGGGTAACGTGTCATGAATTTTTGCAAATAGCGCCGCAAACTTAGGAAACACAACTGTTAAAATAAACACCACCACTGCCAACGAAAAAAATGCTAAAAAGCATGGATACGATACAGCAGATATCAATGTATTTCTTAATTTTTCACGGCGTTCTTCCATATCTAGAATTTGTTGCAAGACTTCGGCCATGAAGCCACCCTCTTCACTTGCAGATATTAAATTAATTTGTGTTGATGTAAATATATTTGGATATTTAGATAATGCAAAAGAAAATGATTTTCCTTCATCAATGGTTGAAACTAAATCAGTTAACAGCTCTTTGACTGCTGGCTTTTCGATTTGCTTGCGTAATGCACTTAAACCTGCATACAAAGGTGTTCCAGTTTGAAGTAACAATTGGATTTGCTGAAATAAAAATATCCTATCTTTAAAGGATATCTTTTTAGAATTAAAAAAAGATATATTTTTTTTCCATGCGTTCTCTTGTTGTTTATCAAGATTAGCCGGAGTTTGTGGTTTTATTTCAATAGGCATAGATTTACTCTTATGTATTAACCACACGAGTTACTTCTTCAATTGTTGTAACACCTTCACGAACCCGGTTTAAACCATCTGAAAACAAAGTTTGAATATGATTTTTCTCTATATAATTGTCTAATTCATCACGGCTGGGGTTTGTAATAATGAGTTCTTGCAATGCCGCATCCACTTGCAATGCTTCGTAAATACCGATACGACCTTTATAACCTGAGTCATAACATTCGTGGCAACCTCTACCGCGATAAAGCTTCACCGCATCTTTTTTTGACCATCCATAACGGTCAACGATTTCTGGAGGAGCCAATGAGCTGGTTTTACATGCAGGACAGATCACTCTCACTAAGCGTTGCGCTACCACACCAATCATTGCTGAGGATAATAGGTAGGGTTCAATCCCCATATCTATCATTCGATTAATTGCACCTACACTGTCATTGGTATGTAAAGTTGATAATACAAGGTGTCCTGTAAGCGCAGCTTGCACAGCAATTTCCGCTGTTTCACGTTCGCGTATCTCACCTACCATGACCACATCCGGATCTTGCCGTAAAACATGTTTAAGCACTTTTGCAAAGGTTAAGCCAATTTTCGCCTTAACTTCATTTTGATTAACGATATCCACTTGGTATTCAACCGGCTCTTCTATCGTTACAATATTTTTTTCAATTGAGTTTAAGTGATTAATTGCTGCGTATAAGCTAGTTGTTTTTCCACTACCTGTTGGTCCGGTTACGAGTAATAAACCATAACTACTATCTAGCAAGTTTGTAAATACATTTAGAGATCCTTTACTCATGCCTAATTTGTTAACATCTAAAATTGCTTGATTCTTATCTAATACACGCAATACTACTTTTTCCCCATAAAGACCTGGCAATGAGCTAAAGCGTAAATCAACAGAGCGGCCTTGCGTTTGTACCTGAATACGGCCATCTTGAGGTAATCTACGTTCTGAAATATCAAGGTTAGCCATCACTTTTAATCGTGATACTAGTGACGGGTGTAGTTCAGCTTTGGGCGCCATGACTTCATATAACAAACCGTCAATACGAAATCGCACACGCGACTTCCCACGTGCTGGTTCAATATGAATATCACTTGCATGATCTTGGACTGCACGTTGTATGATTGAGTTTATGAGATTGATTACCGGGCTTTCAGCCGCTACTTCATCAATTGCTGCATAGTCATGATCAAGTTGATTTTCAACGACTTCAAAATCTTCTCCCACTTCACCAATGTAATCTGTTGCAAGATTATTATTGTAGGCTTCATTAATTTTTTCGAGAATATCCTCACGGCGCGCAAGGATCGGCCGCACACGACAACCTAAACGTTCTTCCACTTCATTAAAACTTGGGACAGCCTGAGCATCAGCAGTAGCTAGAGAAAGTTCCTCTCGTATTTTGAATAGCGGTAGTACTTTTAGTCGTTTTGCAACATTCTTATCAAGCAAATTTACTATTTCAGGATCATAAAGACCGGATCTTAATCGTATGTAAGGCACAGATAATTGCTCAGAAAGTGCTTCTAATATTTCTTGTTCAGAAACCCACCCACGATCTACAATTACTTGCCCAATCTTTTTACCTGTTACTTCTTGTAGTTTCAGACCCTCTTCTATTTGAGCTGCTGTGATAATCCCTTTAGCAAGAAGAATATCGCCCAGCCTTACATTTTCTTTGAAATCTTTTTGTATAGCCGTAATTACAGTAGCTTGCCCATCCGTTTTCAGTACGCTGATTGCATTTTTAAAGCCAGTAATTTGAAATATTTCTAATATATTATCTTTAACATTTGCAAGCTTAAGACTGCCACCTAATTTTATTAACTCGTCTTGTGCATCTAGTAAAACTTCAAGCGCAGCACTATTTATAAGCGCTGTGGTAGCAAGATCTACGATGATATGGTTTTCATTTTTTTCTATACAGTCAGATACAACTGATTTAAAAGACTCTATTGAATCGCCAACAAGCTTATTTCGTGGTGCAAGATATGTCATAGCACCCACACGACTGCGTGTAACTTCTTGCGTGATGTATTCCTCGGCAGCACTCACTACTAATCAGCCTTATAATTTTTTACTTGGAAATAATGTAGAAATTCATGCTTGATGACTTAACTAACAAAACGTAGTTTTTCTAGTCTCAAGTTATTCAACTGCTCAGAAAGTGGAATCGGTTTGCTTATACCGTAACCCTGTGCATAATTAATACCGATATCTTTAATACAACGAATGATTTCTGAGTTTTCTACAAATTCTGCAATCGTTTCAAGGCCTCGCACTTGGCTAACTTGATTGATCGCTTTCACGATTGCTTCTGTGAATGGATCATCAACAATTCCTTTAATAAAAGACCCATCAATTTTAAGATAATCAACAGGCAAGCTTTTTAAGTATGCAAAGGAGCTTAGCCCTGATCCAAAATCATCTAGTGCAAATAGAAAACCTTGGTCTTTCAAAATATTCATAAAACGTTTTGCATCTTTTAGATTATTCACCGCAACCGTTTCTGTAACTTCAAAACAATACATCTCAGGTGATATTTGGTATTGCTTTACAAACGAAGAAATTGACTCTTCTAAATTTGGTTCGTTCATAGACTGACCCGATAGATTTATGGTCCAAATGTAATCTTGAACATCTGCATATCTTGCGGCATCGGCGAGCATCTTAAAGCTATTTTCAATTACCCATGCGTCAATTAACGGCATGAGACGGAACCTCTCTGCTGCTGGCAAGAATTTACCCGGAGGAATTACTGTGCCGTCGATATCTAACATTCGCAGTAATATTTCAAAATGCAAAGTATGTGATGAATCATCAATTGGCTGGATCATCTGACTGTATAGTTCAAATCCATTTTGATTGAGCGCCTTTTGTATGCTTCTTACCCAATGCACTTCACCTTTGCGACGCTGCAGTTGAGTATCACCAGGTTGATAGACTTGCACCAAGTTACGACCTTGCTCTTTAGCTACATTTACAGCTAATTCAGCAGCTGCAAAGGCACTTTGGATACTTTCACAATCGGCATTCATTTCTGCAACACCAATACATACAGAAGTATCATAAACCTGGTTATTCCATGAAAAATTCATATCATGAATAGCTAAACGAATATTGTCGGCAATACTACAGCTCATCTCTAATGAACATGAGTCGAGTAGCACCCCATATTTGTCGCCAGTTAGTCGTGCAACAGAATCAGTATCTCGTATTTTGTCTCTAATTAAATTACCTACATCAATGATTAATTGATCTCCTGCTTTATTATCGACCGTATCATTTATAACCTTTACCCCATCAATATCGATATGCAATAT
>JABDMD010000011.1 GCA_013001685.1 Gammaproteobacteria bacterium
GTCCTACGCGATAACTTGGAATCGGTACGTACATGGTGTCTTCCGCTAACACCGAGGTGCTAACTGCAAGCATCGATCCTAATGCTACCATTAACGTTAATAGTCTTTTCTTCATGTGTACTCCTCCTATCCTTTAAGTACATGAGGCCATATATAAACCACAAGTCTTAAAACATGGGTTGGTTTGATTGGTGAAATAAATTCACACTTAGTTGTAAAAAGATAACTTTCTTACAGTTATTTTATAGACCACATAGGCTTAAAGAAGTTTATGACCTATATGCCTTATACTCAGTTTAGCTATTGCTAGGTGGAATGCAAGGCATAAGTGAGAGGGTAAGCGAAAAATAAAAAAGTAAATAAGTATATATTAAAATACTAAATAAAAGTTATTACCCATATAAAAACATGGTTAGAAAAAGATTTTTTACAAATTACTTTAAGCTAACTGCATATAAGAAGCACATTGATTGTATGCATACGGATTAAATCATGTATTTAGGGAACACATCTATAAACGGCGAAAGTTTGTTCGCCATTATCAATCTTTGAAATTGGGGTTACTGTATCACCACCCATGTTAACTGAGCTATTACGTGCCAAGATCTGAAGTTCTTTAGCAACGACAGTGGGTTGTCGCGGAATTGTCATTAATGTGGGCTTCACACGTACTGTAGTCGCGCCGCGTTTTTGACAATTTGCAACTTCACCTGAACTTAATAAACGTGCTTTTTCACCACCATGCGTTAGTTTCACACTCGCACATGCGCTAAGTGCGAAAATGATTAGGGTGGTAAATGAAAAAAGAAAGTATTTATTAAACATGCTGAGCCCTGATGCTATAAGTTGTTTGAATTATACCTTATGATTCTCAAAATTAATTCCAAAGTTATTTATTGAACGAATATTTTATCTTTAAGAAAATTAATAAGGTTGTCGATGGGTACTTGTAGAGAGTCCGCATCTCTGCGGCCTTTATACTCAATATTGCCTTCTTTTAAACCGCGGTCACCAACGACAATCCGATGCGGAATACCCATGATGTCGTGATCAGCAAACATTAACCCTGCACGCAAATCTCGGTCATCTAAAAGCACTTCTAGCCCCACATCGTGCATTTCAGAATATAAGCGTTCACAGACGGAATGTACTTGTTCAGATTTTTTCATATTTATCGGAACCAAGGAAAGTTGGAAAGGTGCAATAGATTGCGGCCAAATAATTCCTTGTTCATCAAAGTTTTGTTCAATGGCTGCGGCGACTACACGAGTAACGCCAATTCCATAGCAACCCATAGTAACAACATGGTCCTTACCATCGGCTCCTAATACGCTTGCTTGAAGTGCTTGGCTGTATTTGTCTCCTAACTGAAAAATATGTCCGACTTCGATACCGCGTTTAATAGAAACCGTGCCTTTGCCATCTGGGCTGGCATCACCTTCAACTATTTTGCGTATATCAACACTGGAAGAGTCATTAAACTGCTTGCAGTCTCTTTGCCAATCTGCTCCTTGGTAATGAAAACCGTCTTCGTTCGCACCACAGACAAAATTTGCTGCTGCTGCTGCTGCATAGTCAATCAAGATTGGAATGTTCAAATCTAGAGGGCCAATTGAACCCGGTTTACAGCCAAGCTTGGCTTGAATGTCTTTCTCATTGGCAAATTCAAATGGCTCTGCAACACCATCTAGTTTTTGAGCTTTGACGGGGTTGAGTTCATGATCACCACGTAGAGCCAATGCGATTAGTGTGTCATCAATTCCTTTTACCACCAGTGTTTTAACTACTTGTTCAGGCTCGACCTTAAGAAATTTACAAACATCTTCTATGCTGTGTTGATTGGGTGTAGCAACTTTTTGTAATTCTACTTGACAGGTTTCAGCAGGTCTTCTTGGTTTAGAAGTGGGTGCTAGTTCAACGTTGGCTGCATAATCACTTTGATCAGAAAAAGCAATCGCATCCTCACCAGATTCTGCTAAAACATGAAACTCATGCGAAGCATTACCGCCAATACTTCCAGTATCCGCTTCTACGGCTCTAAACTCTAAGCCTAGGCGAATAAAAATATTTTGGTATGTATCAAACATAATTTGATAAGTACGCTCAAGACATTCCTTGCTAATATGAAAAGAGTAGGCGTCCTTCATGATAAATTCACGTGCCCGCATTACGCCAAAGCGTGGACGAATTTCATCGCGAAATTTAGTTTGTATCTGATAGAAATTAACCGGTAGTTGTTTGTAACTACGCACTTCTTTGCGAACAAAATCAGTAATTACTTCTTCATGCGTAGGGCCATAACAAAATTCGCGACTATGGCGATCATGTAAGCGTAAAAGTTCCGGTCCATATTGATTCCAGCGCGCGGATTCTTGCCAGAGTTCAGCGGGTTGAATGGATGGCATTAACACTTCAATAGCGCCGGATTTATTCATTTCTTCGCGAATAATGTTTTCAACCTTGCGCAAAGTACGCAGGCCTATGGGCATCCAAGTGTATAGGCCTGCAGCAAGGCGACGGATCATGCCTGCGCGTAACATTAATTGGTGGCTGATGACTTCTGCATCTGCAGGGGATTCTCTAAGAGTAGATAAAAAGAACTGACTTACACGCATAGGGATTGCTAAATAGACTATATGGCAATTAACTTAAATGATTAAGTTACATAGTAACAAGAAGTCGCCACGATCTATATCGTGGGTCACTAAATATATTAATGAATTTAAATTAGGACTAGATTTTGCTTTGCTGAGCTAGCTATCGCAGTACTCAGAAACTTGCTCTTGTGTTTCTTGAATCTTCGCTTGCCGTTCTTCTTCTGACAACTTGCGGTAAATGTCGCCATCTTTAACGGTAACCTGGCCACGACTGGTTAGGGACTGCATGTTTTGAGTGGCAATTGCGCAGTTTTCAGCTTTAATCTTATTGCTTTCTTCCTGGACTTGTTTATCGGTCTTCTTTTGCAATCGTTCTTCACGTCGCTTTTCAAAACTGTCGCCAGAATTAGAAGCTGCACCATCTACTTTAGCTACTGAAGTATTTGCACCTGTCTCATCTTGAAATACAACTTCAAACTCGACCCCCGGTGCTGGAGGTGTTTGACTATAGATAATTCTGCCCTCATCACTCCACTTATATACCTGACCCGCATAGGCCGCTGTACCTAGAAATAGAGCAAAACTTACTGCAATGAGAATCTTTGAAATCATGATGTGTAAAAATCTAATTTTGAGAAATGACAGTCTAGCAAGAATGGCCTTAATTTTGGCGAATACTGTATTTTCAGGAGGTCAGGCGGGGTCATTCTAACGACGAACTTATTTGCTAAATTGGCTTATACAGCAAGCCGTGAACTGTGTATCTGCTTGTTTTATGCCCTTGGGCATGGTGTCTACTAACGAATAAAGTATAAATTGCATGAGACTTCATGGGGGTATCTGGTGCTATACTTATTGCCCATAAAAAAAATCAATTAGGCTTCAAAGAGTTCTCCATGGCGGATCGACGATTACAGGTATTTTATACAGTTGCAAAACTGCTGAGCTTTACAAAAGCAGCAGAAACTCTGCATATGACCCAGCCCGCAGTCACCTTCCAGGTGCGTCAATTAGAAGAACACTTTAATACACGTTTATTTGACCGCACGCATAACCGCGTTACTTTAACGGAAGCGGGTCGCAAGTCTTACGAATATGCAGAAGAGATTTTCGAGCTCTATGCAGAAATGGAAAACTCTATTAAAGAGTTAACTGGTGATGTAAGTGGTGTATTAACCTTAGGTGCAAGTACCACTATAGCTGAATACATGCTGCCCAGTTTGCTGAGTGGCTTTACTAAAGAATATCCAGATATTCAGTTGCGTCTTAAAGTTTCAAATACTGAAGGCATTGTTTCTATGATCGAAAACAGCATGATCGATTTGGGAATTGTCGAAGGACCGGTTACCAATAAGAATTTATTGGTCGAGGAATGTCGTAAAGATTCTTTAGTGGTTATCGTTCCTAAAGAACATGAACTGGCAAGCAAAACATCTATCACTATGGATGAGTTAATGCATTATCCATTTATATGTCGTGAAGAGGGTTCGGGGACACGCGAAGTGATCATGGATTATGTGATTAGTCAAGGCTTAGATCGTAATAACCTGAACCTCAGTTTAGAACTAGGAAGTCCTGAATCTGTAAAAGGCGCTGTCGAAGCAGGTATGGGTGTTTCTATTGTTTCCAATGTCACGATTGAGAAAGAGCTGAAACTGGACAGTCTTTGCAAAGTTGATTTAGCTCCGCCATTAGAAAGACCATTTTCGTTTGTTCGTCAAAGACAAAAGTTTCGACTGCATGCAATGGAGCAGTTACTAGAATATGCGCGCGGTTACTGTAGTCCAGCAAAGTAACTATCTTAGATTTTTCTTTCTTATTTCGTCCGTTCATATTATCCGTATAAGGGCTTGACTATAAAGTTACTATCTTTATCGGTGTAGCTAGAATCTTATTCCAAGTTTAAAACGATGATTGAATACATAAGAAATTGGTATCAGCTGCACTTTTCTGACCCACAAGTTGTAATTCTTGCTTTATTTATAATAGTTGGATTTGCCATCGTGTTGCTGGCAGGTGATTTGCTGGCCCCTTTGTTAGCCAGCATCGTGATTGCTTATGTATTAGATGGAGCCGTAGAAGTACTTCGGCGTGGAAAAATCCCTAGGTTTTTGGCCTTAGGCTTGGTGTTTTTTGCTTTTATTGCATTGTTGCTCATCATAATCTTTGCTTTGTTGCCAAAGCTGTCTCAACAGTTCACACAGTTCTTTCGAGAATTACCAAATATGATTACACATGGTCAAGGTCTTATAATGCAATTACCAGATCGCTATCCAAGCATTGCGCAAATATTTACTGAAGAACAAATCAATGAACTTATTTGGTCAATTCGTTCGCAATTAATTTCTGCAGGGCATAATTTTATCAGTCAGCCACTAGAGTCTGTAGTTGGTTTGATTACCATTATGGTCTATCTCATCCTAGTACCTTTGTTAGTTTTCTTCTTTTTGAAAGACAAAGAAAAAATATTAAATTGGTTAGAGGGTTTTCTGCCTGAAAACCGAGAGCTCACTAATGAGGTTTGGTTTGAAGTTAATCAAAAGATTGCAAGTTACATACGTGGAAAGTTTTTAGAAGTTTTTCTGGTGTGGTCGGTTACGTATGTGACGTTTGTATTTTTCGGTCTGCAATATGCAATGTTATTGTCGTTCTTGGTCGGCATTTCGGTGATTATTCCTTATGTGGGAGCTGCGGTAGTAACTATACCGATCGCATTTGTAGCCTATTTTCAGTGGGGCATAGGGCCAGATTTTGCTTACGTACTAATTGCCTACGCTGTCATCCAGTTTTTAGATGGAAATATTCTCGTGCCACTTTTATTTTCCGAGGTAGTGAATTTACATCCTGCAGCAATTATTGCAGCCGTATTAGTATTTGGTGGAATATGGGGTTTATGGGGAGTGTTTTTTGCAATTCCTTTAGCTACCTTAGTAAATGCCGTTATCAAAGCTTGGCCCACTAAGAATTCTAAAAACAAACAAGCAGTAAAAAATGAAAATGCACATGAAGCTAAGCCTGCTTAGAGTTTTCTTAAAGCTGTTTCGCAGCAGCCAATACTTTATCTACGTGTTCTTTAACTCTCACTTTTTGCCATCCTTGTCGTAACACTCCTTTCTCATCAATCAAAAAAGTGCTGCGTTCCATACCGCACACTTTCTTCCCGTACACGTTCTTCATTTTTATTGCATCAAATAACTTGCAAAGATCTTCATCCTGATCTGAAATCAATTCAAACTTGAATTTAAATTTTTCCTTGAATTTCAGATGAGAGCTTAATGGATCGCGAGACCCCCAGATAATCACTGCGCCCGTACTTAAAATTTAGCATGAGCACTTTGAAAAACCTGTCCTTCGGTCATGCACCCAGGAGTGTTGCCTTTGGGGTAAAAGTAGACTATTAGCGTTTGACCTTTAAAGTCCGATAGCTTGATAGTTTGGTCTGGAGTGCAAGCAAAGCTAAATGCTGGGGCCTTTTTATTAAGCTCAAGCTTGTTATTTTTTGTAGTAGGTATATAAATCCTTGGTTTTAGTGGGTGCTACAGGAGCACTTCCTTGTATTACTATGTTTTCATTTGTAATATCGCTCGCTTCACCGTTCAACCATCCATTTGAGGTAGCCTGTGTTCAAAGGTAGCATGGTCGCCATAGCGACCCCCATGCATGACGGGGGAGAAGTCGATTACGACTCGCTGGCTAAATATGTAGAGTTTCACATTGAAAATGATACAGATGCTTTGGTGCCGGCAGGCACTACTGGTGAATCTGCAACCTTAAATCATGCCGAGCATTGTGAGATTATTCGATTTGTCGTTGAGCAAGTAAAAGGGCGAATACCGGTAATTGCTGGAACCGGTGCAAATTCAACCCAAGAAGCCATTGACTTAACACAATGCGCCAAAGACGCAGGTGCTGATGCCTGTTTATTAGTTTCACCTTATTACAATAAGCCTACTCAAGAAGGTTTAATATTGCATCATCAAGCCATTGCTAAAGCGGTTGCGATACCGCAAATTTTATACAATGTTCCAGGCCGTACTGCCGTCGACTTATTGCCAGAGACTGCTATTAAGCTTTCTACGGTTGAAAATATTGTTGGTATTAAAGAGGCAACAGGTGAAATTGATCGTTGCAAACAAATTTTGGCTGAAAGTCCAGAAGGCTTTATGTTGATCAGCGGTGATGATGATACGGCTATGGAATTTCTATTAGCGGGTGGCTGTGGTGTAATCACGGTTACTGGTAATGTGGCACCTAAATTATTCCACGATATGTGTATGGCGAGCATCGATGGTGATCGAAACAAAGCACAGGAAATTAACGCGAAATTGGAAAGATTGAACAAGGACTTGTTTGTTGAGTCTAATCCTATACCGGTTAAATGGTGTTTGACTGAGATGGGGCTCTTCCCAACTGGAACACGATTGCCAATGACAACGCTCTCAAACATTTATCACGATACATTGCGCCAAGCTTTAAAAGCTGCAGGCTCTATCTAACCACAGATATACACCTTTTTGGGATAAAACTTTAGTGCAAAAAATATTACTTAGTTCTATCTCATTGTCACTACTATTGCTAAGTGGCTGTGGGTTTTTAAAATTCGGTTCTGATTATGCAGACAGTGGTTCATCTAATCCTCTAGAAGCACCGCCTGATTTGGTTACGCCGCAGTGGGAGGAAAGTTTAGAGATCCCTAAAACTGCTAATGACCGAGTAAGTGCGTTGGAAACACAAGGTCCCGCTTTAGGTGCAGCTGTACTACCGGAATTTTTAGATGTGCGTGTGCGTCGTGAAGGTCCTACCACTTGGTTAGAGGTGGACAGCGACCCTATTACTTTGTGGCCTCTGATGCGTAAGTTTTGGCAGGAGCAAGATTATCCTATAGGTGCAGATGAACCAACACTTGGATACATAGAGACAGAATGGAAGCAAAATACTGATCGTTCAGTGAATGCTGAATTAAATCAAGAAAGCTACGATATAACCGGTGAAAAATTTCGCATTCGACTCGAACGTCAACCTAATGCGGCGACAAATATATTCCTAACCCAACGCGGCGCTGAAGTTGCAGCGATCAATAAGCAAAATCAAATCTTATGGAAACCACAACCACCCAACGGCGAACGTGAAACTGAGATGATGATTAGGTTGATGGAGTTTCTAGGAACGGAACGTCAAGATGCACAACAAAAAATAGCTGGTGCTGAAGCACAGTTTTTATATCTTGATATTAAGGATATAGGTGGTGTCCCTGTTTTAGTGGTAGGCGATATTTTTTCTCGTGTGTGGCGTCGTACCGGTGTTGCATTAGATCGTTCGGGCTTAGTGGTTGAAGACCATGATCGTAATAAGGGAGTGTATTTTGTTGCAGCAGACCTCGCACCTGCAGGTGTTCCTGCACAGGAAGCTAAAGCTCAAAAAGTATATTACGAAATACATTTACTCAGCCAAGGCAAGCAAACGCTTGTGACAGCACACCAGGTAAATAAAGAAGCGGGTGTGATTGATTCAAATACTGCAAAGCAGTTGCTAAAAAGAGTGGTTGCGGCTTATCCGGGTAGTTACCCTAACTCATGAACGCTAAATTAAGGTTTCTTTACTAATTTACGAACGTTTTTAAGAAAGTGATTTAGATTTTTCTTTTACAAAAGCTAGAATCGATTTGAGAAGTGATTGCGCATCTAATCCTGCTTGTTCCAGAAGTTCTTCACGTGACGCGTGGTCTAAATAAGTATCTGGTAGTCCAAGATTTTTAACTTTAATGTTTTGGTTTTGGGCTAATACTTCATTCACAGCGCTGCCAGCACCCCCTAGAATGGAGTTATCTTCAACAGTAATTATATATTCGTGTTGCCGAGCAATTTTTTTGATCAGTGCTGAATCAATTGGTTTAACAAATCGCATATTTACTACTGTTGCATCCAGTTCTTCTGCAGCTTGCAATGCGTCATATACTGGGCTGCCAAATGCTAAAATAGCAATACCATTGTTATCGCCTTCTCCTTCTCGTAAAGTTTTTGCTTTGCCAATTTCAACTGCATTCATGTCTGGATGAACCGGTGCACCTGGTCCAGAGCCACGCGGATAACGTACAGCGGTAGGGCAATCTTGCAAATATGCAGTATAGAGCATGCGTCTGGTTTCATTTTCGTCAGCAGGTGCCATGACCACCATGTTCGGTATACAACGCAAATAGGATAGATCAAAGCTACCTGCATGTGTTTGACCATCAGGACCAACTACGCCAGCACGGTCAATTGCGAATACTACTGGTAAATTTTGCACCGCGACATCATGAATGAGTTGATCGTAAGCGCGCTGTAAAAAAGTAGAATAAATCGCAACTACTGGTTTTAAGTTTTCACAAGCCATGCCTGCAGCAAGTGTTACTGCATGTTGTTCAGCAATGGCAACATCGATGTAACGTTCAGGAAACTTTTTTGAAAACTCTACTAGTCCAGATCCTTCGCGCATTGCAGGAGTGATAGCAACAACTCGTTCGTCTTGTTGAGCGATGTCACAAATCCAATCACTAAATACATTGGTATAGGTAATTTTTGGTTTCTTGTTAGATTTTACAATGCCTACACTTGGGTCAAAGGAAGGTACAGCATGGTAACCAACAGGATCAGATTCGGCTTTGTCATAACCTTTCCCTTTGCGCGTAACGATATGCAGTAGGCGAGGACCATCTAAGCGTTTTAAATTTTGTAATGTCTTAACTAATCCTGAAACATCATGACCATCAACTGGACCAAAATAATTTAGCCCCATCTCTTCAAACAATGTCCCTGGCGCAATCATACCTTTAACATGTTCTTCAGTTCGCTTTGCGAGTTCACGAATCGTTGGAATCGGTTCTAATAATTTTTTACTGCCTTCGCGCATGCTGGAAAGTACACGGCTTGATAACATGCGGGTTAAATAATTTGTCATAGCGCCAACATTCGGCGAAATCGACATCTCATTGTCATTAAGGATCACTAATAAATCAGCTTTACAGTCACCTAAATGATTTAAAGCTTCATATGCCAAACCTGCAGTAAGGCCACCATCACCAATCACGGCAACCACTTTGCGTTTATTTTCGCTGGCAAGAGCCATCCCTAAAGCAGCACTAATTGAAGTACTGGAATGACCTACACCAAAATGATCGTATTCACTTTCATCACGTTTAGGAAATGGGGCGAGTCCGTCTTTAGTGCGAATAGTGGTTATTTGATCTTTACGGCCGGTAAGAATTTTGTGTGGATAACATTGGTGGCCGACGTCCCAAACAATTCGATCGTGTGGAGTGTTAAATACATAATGAAGCGCCGTGGTGATTTCAATCGCACCTAGGCCTGCAGCAAAATGTCCACCGCTAGTTGCTACGGAATCTAACAGATATGCACGTAGCTCATGCGCAATCGCTGGCATCTGTTGTTCATCCAACGCTCGTAAGTTAGCTGGGTATTCAATGCCATCAAGTAATGGGTACTTATGATTCATTTTTAAATTTTCAAGAATTCCGTGTAACCATATATTTGCTAATAGCACGAAGGTTCTCTGCGCGATCATCTAAGTGATCGATTTCATTCAATGCTTCTTGCAACAAATTATTCGCTGTATTTTCAGCATGTTCTACCCCCACAATGCTAGGGTAAGTAGGTTTATTTTGTGCTTCATCTGACCCCTGCGGCTTGCCTAAGGTCACGGTATCCGCTTGTATATCTAGGATGTCGTCACGAATCTGAAATGCCAGTCCCACTTTTTCTGAAAAATGCCCGAAGTAAGCAAAGGTTTCAGGATTGTTTATATCGCTGGCGATGACTGCCATGAGTACACTGGCTTGGATCAAAGCTGCAGTCTTGAGTGTATGCATAGTTTTGATTTCTGCTTCGTTAAGTTGTTTATTTACCGAAGCTAAATCAATGGCTTGTCCACCAGCCATTCCCAAAGAGCCTGAAGACTTTGCTAGTTGTTGAATCATATGCACACGTTGTTCAGGTGAGGCGCCATCACTTGCAAGCATGTCAAATGCTTGTGCTTGAATGGCATCACCAGCAAGAATAGCTGTGGCTTCATCAAAAGCTTTATGACAAGTAGGGCGCCCACGTCGTAAATCATCGTTGTCCATCGCAGGCAGGTCATCATGGATTAGTGAGTAACAATGCATGAGTTCAACTGCACAAGCTGCACAATCTAGAGATTCTAAATTAGTGCTGAGTGCTTCACCGGTTGCATAAACTAGTGCAGGGCGTATGCGTTTGCCACCACCTAACACAGAATAGCGTATGGCTTTATGCAGTGTTTTTGGAGAATCGGCTTCTTGAGGCAGTCTTTCTGTAAGCTGGTAATTTACTCGATCTGCATAGTGATCAAGTAACCTTTCAGCTGTTTCCGCGTTAATCGCAATTCCTTCAATCGTCTGTGGCTTCATCATCTACGAGATCCTTCTCTACCCAAACCTTATCTTCTTTACTCAAAACGGATATTTTTTGTTCTGCAGTTTGTAATGCATCTTGGCACTCACGAGTGAGTTTTACCCCTTGCTCGAAATTCATAAGCGAGTCTTCTAGTGAGAGATCACCTTTTTCTAATTTATCGACTAGTGTTTCTAGTTGTTTCAGAGATTTCTCAAAATCGATTGCTTTTGTAGTTGTTTTACGTGCCACAGCAATTTCCTGGTTAGGTTAGTGTTTGTACAGATCAGCAGCTGGTTTTGATTTAAGCTAGTGTAATCTGAGTTGACATAATTTTAGACCTAGTCTAAAGTTTAAATCAGTTTAGACTAAGTCTAAATTATACAAACAGGCAATTTCTTTATGATTTTGCTAATAAACATCATAGCTGGAGGTAGCGATAATGTCTCTAAAAGGTAGTAAGACAGAAGGTAATTTAAAAGACGCATTTGCGGGGGAATCACAAGCTAATCGTAGATATCTATACTTCGCAGCAAAGGCAGACGTAGAAGGATACAACGATGTTTCTGCAGTATTCCGTTCAACAGCGGAAGGTGAAACCGGACATGCTCACGGTCATCTTGAGTACTTAGAAGAGTGTGGCGATCCTGCAACTGGTCTTCCAATTGGCTCAACATCTGACAACTTAAAAGCAGCCATTGCTGGTGAAACTCATGAGTACACAGATATGTACCCTGGCATGGCCAAAACTGCACGTGACGAAAATTTCGATGAAGTTGCGGATTGGTTCGAAACGCTTGCTAAAGCAGAGCGTTCGCATGCGAATCGTTTTCAAAAAGCATTAGACACTCTAGACTAGTGTCGAATTAGATTTTGCAAATGTACAAATCGTATCGATACGATTTGTACATTGCAGAATTTATTACACAGCGGGAATTTTATGAGAGAAGGTAGCCTAGATGCGCCTACGCGGCATCCTATTGACTGGGAAGATCCAAAATTTTATGACGTAGAAGATCTAAATGTTGAGCTAGAGCGTGTTTTTGATATCTGTCATGGATGCAGACGCTGTGTAAGTCTGTGTAATTCTTTTCCAACACTATTTGACCTGGTGGATGAATCAGAAACCATGGAAGTGGATGGTGTTGCAAAAGATGATTACATTAAAGTCGTTGATCAATGTTATCTCTGCGACTTATGTTTCCTTACTAAATGCCCATATGTTCCGCCACATGAATGGAATGTTGATTTCCCGCATCTAATGCTGCGTGCCAAAGCAATTAAATTTAAACAGCAGGGTGCATCAAAGCGTGACAATATGCTTAGCAACACAGATAAAAATGGAAAATTTTTTGGAATACCTATAGTTGCGCAAGCTGTAAATGCAGTAAATAAAAACTCCCTTGCGCGCAAAGGCATGCAAAAAGTTCTAGGAGTAAGTAGCAGTGCTTACTTGCCTGAATACCAAAGCAAGTCAGCAAAAAAACAATTTGCCAAACATCAAACATCTGTGAGTACTCCAAAAGCAATTGGCAGCACAACAGGCAAGGTAGCTATTTACGCAACCTGCTATGGAAATCATAATGAACCTGGATTAGTGGGAGACTTAATAAAGATATTTGAGCACAATAACATCGCAACTAAACTAATTACTCAAGATAAATGTTGCAGCATGCCAAAACTAGAATTGGGTGATCTTGAATCCGTTGCAGCAAACAAAAATCATAATATTCCCATCATGCAAGAAGCGATTGATGATGATTGGGATATCATCGCTCCAATTCCTTCATGTGTATTAATGTTTAAACAAGAACTGCCATTGATGTTTCCAGAAGATGAAGCGTTAAAGAAAGTGCAGCAATCGATTTTTGACCCGTTTGAATACTTAGCGCTACGTCATAAAGAAGATTTACTTAATACAGAATTTAAAACTACGCTTGGTAAAGTCTCTTACCATGCACCATGCCATTTGCGTGTACAGAAGATTGGAAATAAAACCAGAGATATTTTGAATTTGGTTCCTGACACAGAGATTGAGCTGATTGAGCGTTGTGCAGGGCATGATGGTACTTATGCGGTAAAAGAAGAATTCCATGAAATCTCTATGAAAATCGCTAGGCCTGTTGTGAATAAAATCAAAAAGAATGAACCAAACTATTTTTCCAGTGATTGCCCATTAGCTGGGTATCACTTGGCAAATGGTGTTGATAATAACAAGTCGTCGCCAACACATCCAATAACTTTATTGAAAACTGCGTACGGTCTTTAAGATGCAAAAACTAACCAGACAAGATTTACATTCGTTAGAAGATTACTCCGCAATGCGCGATGATTTTCGTGCACAAATTATAAAGCATAAAAAGAATCGAGTATTGCAAGTTGGTCCTAATGTCACCATGCACTTTGAAGACCGTTTAGTAATGCAATATCAAATTCAAGAAATGCTGCGTGCCGAAAAGATTTTTGAAAGCAATGGCATTCAAGAGGAGCTGGATGCATACAATCCAATGATTCCAGATGGAAGTAACTGGAAAGTAACTTTTATGATTGAATTTCCCGATCCTGATGAGCGTGCTGTGCGGTTAAGAGAAATGCTGGGAATTGAAGATGCGACGTATGTGCAAGTATCTGGTCACGGTAAAGTCCATCCAATCTCTGATGAAGACTTGCCACGAGAAACAGCAGAAAAGACGTCTTCTGTACACTTTATGCGTTTTGAATTAACACAAGAAATGGTAAATGCATTAAAAGAAGGCGCAGCTTTAAGTGTGGGGATTGATCATCCTGAATATCAGCATGCTATTGAAGCATTGTCAGGATCAATGAGAGATTCGTTAGTGGCGGATTTGGATTAACTCATTCGATTGTTTTGAATCTCTTCCAGAAATTGCTTGGCTAATCCTTGCGCGCTTTTACGGTGAGAGTTCTCTAGATTGCTCCATTCGCGACAATACCAGCAAATACGTTCTGCAATAGAACCTTCTGAAGGGTCACCCAGTTTGTTTTTGAGTACAAGAATTTGAGCGCCAACATTAATTAATTTCTCCGTAATTTTGTCGGTTTTACTTTCTAGCTCATTAAATGGATTAAATTGTTCTACGCAAAACACTAAATCATTGTTGCCATTGGCCGCCGCCTCTAGGTGAGGAATTAAATTTTCATTCAGTTCAGATTCGAGAGCATCTAACTGAGCATATAGTTTACTGCGCGATACCATTAATCATTAGATTTAAGAATTACCAATAAATGCCCTTTCGGTAATTTAGTGAACACATGGATGATGCATACAGATCAAATCCAAGTAAATTTTTCTTTTAGCTCTGCAGTAGAATTAATGCACATATCTAAGTCTTTCAAAATTCCATTTTCTATATTATAGATCCAACCATGAATAGTAAGGTCTGCACCGTTATCCCATGCGTGTTTTATAATATTCGTGTTGCATACATTAACCACTTGCTCTTGAACATTGAATTCACATAAACGATCGTGTTTATCGTCAGCGGATAAACCATCTAAATTTTTAGCATTAAATCTTGCTACATCTTTTACATGGCGCAGCCAATTATCCACCAAACCATGTTCGTGATCTTCCATCGCAGCACGCACACCACTGCAACCATAGTGTCCGCATACAATGATGTGTTTAATTTTTAATACATCCACTGCGAATTGAATTACCGATAGGCAATTTAAGTCAGTGTGTGTAACAACATTTGCAATGTTGCGATGAACAAATACTTCTCCTGGAGGTAAATCAATTATTTGGTTGGCAGGAACACGGCTGTCGGAGCAGCCAATCCATAAATACTCGGGAAATTGTTGTTTAGCTAACGAAGAGAAAAACTCAGGGTTGTTCCTCTTCATTTCATTTGCCCAAGCAATATTTTTAACAAATAAATGATTCAGTGTTTTCATTCGTTATCTCTTCCTTGATTAGATTTTGAGATTATTTTGCAGCAGGTGGTTTTTTTGGTGCTGCATCAAGCTCAATTTGTTTAGAGCCATTGTATATAAGGAATGCTTTGCCTTTAGCGCGTGCGATCATAACGATTCCTAAGTCACGTGCGAGCTCTAAGCCCATATTGGTAACGCCTGATCTTGAAAGTAAAACAGGAATGCCCATATTGGCAGACTTCATTACCATTTCAGACGTTAAGCGGCCTGTGGTATAGAAAATTTTATCGCTACCTTGTTGGTGTTCTAGCCACATCCAGCCAGAAATGGCATCTGCTGCATTGTGGCGACCTACGTCCTCAACAAACTTTAAAATATTGGTGCCATGACACAGTGCGCAGCCGTGCACCGCACCGGCTTTTTTATATATATCGTTGTAGGTTGTGATCTCAGCAAGCAGTGAGTAGATTTTAGATTGCTTTAAAGAAACTTTAGGAAGCTTAGTATCGTAAAGTTTATCTAGCGTGCAACTAAACACTGTCCCTTGGCCGCAACCCGAAGTAACAGTGCGTTTACTGAGTTTTTCTTCCCAGTCGGTAATCTCTTTTCCAGCAGTTAATTGAACATCTACTATTTCTTTTTCCCAATTCACGTTAACCGATTCAATGTCGGTGATGTCTTCAAGTAAGCGTTGATTGCGTAAGTAACCAAGAGCCAGTTCTTCGGGGTGAGTACCTAACGTCATTAATGTAACAATCTCTCGATCATTAACTTTTAAGGTAAGAGGAGATTCACCGGCAACATGTACATCTTTCTTTTCACCAAATTGATTAATAGCATCAACAGCATGCGTAGGAGACAAACCCTGTTGCGAAAGTTTTGGTCGGTAAGCTTTATCCATTGTTATAAGGCCTTCTCAATGGCTTCACTTAATTTGTCCACCGCTATGATTTCTAGCCCAGGTATATTTTCCTTTGGTTTGTTCGCATTTGGGATAATGGCTTTTTTAAATCCATGTTCTTTGGCTTCTTTAAGGCGCGATACGCCGTTGTAGACAGGGCGTATTTCACCTGTAAGCCCGACTTCCCCAAACACAATTAAATTTCGATCCAGTGCTTGATCTCTGAAACTAGAATATGCGGCAAGCAACACAGCTAAATCCGCTCCGGTTTCTTTTAAGGAAACACCGCCTACGATATTCACAAAAACATCTTTGTCATAAATCGCGATACCACCATGTCGATGCAGAATAGCTAACAACATGGTTAATCTATTTTGTTCAATCCCAACTGTTACACGTCGTGCATGGCCTGTTGGATTGTCATCCACTAAAGATTGTACTTCTAGTAATAAAGGTCGCGTTGCTTCGCAGGTAACAGTGATAACACTACCAGGCGTGTGTTCACTGCGTTGTGATAAGAAAATAGCAGAAGGATTCTTGACTCCTTTAAGCCCCGTATCTTGCATGGCAAATACGCCGAGCTCATTTACTGCGCCGAAACGATTCTTTACGGCGCGCAAAACTCGATAGCGTCCACCTTCATCGCCTTCAAAGTACAAAACCGTATCGACGACATGTTCGAGCACACGTGGGCCAGCAATTGACCCATCTTTGGTTACGTGCCCCACTACAAAAACTGTGGTGTCGGTTTGCTTTGCAAATTGAGTAATTTGATTTGCGCATTCGCGCACTTGCGAAACGGAACCAGCAGCAGAAGGGGTTTTTTCGGATGATAAAGTTTGAATTGAATCAATTACCATTATGTTTGGGCGTTCGCGCATCGCGTTAGCGAGAATTTCTTCAAGATTGTTTGATGCCAGCACTCGTAATTTTGAATCTTTATACCCTAAGCGTTCTGCACGCAGCGCAACTTGTTGCAATGATTCCTCGCCAGTTACATATAAGGCTCTTTCGCGGTCCAGTGAGCTAAGAACTTGTAGTAATAAAGTAGATTTTCCTATGCCGGGATTGCCCCCTACCAAAATGACTGAGCCGGAAACTATGCCTCCGCCCAATACACGATCTAATTCAGCGAGTGGAGTTTTGATACGTGTATGAGTCTCAGAGGTAACATCGTTAATGGCCTGGATTTCATTTGCTGCACCTGTTTGAGCGAACGAGCTGACTTTTTGTTTTTGAAAAACTGCTGCTTGTTTTTCAATCGAGTTCCATGCGCCACACTCAGAACACTGACCCATCCATTTCGAGAACAGCCCTGAACATTCGGTGCACACATAGCTGAGTTCTTTTGCCATGTGAGTATTGTACTAGATCAGCAGATTTTCTTGCGTCGCTCGAATGGGGGAGTGAAATTAAGCGACTTGTTCGTGTTGCGCTAAACGTGGGCTTATTCGTACGGTACGTACTGCATTGTTTTGAATTTGTACAACTTCTATAGGGTAACCATCGATTAGTACACTTGTGCCGGGCTTAGGGATAGATTGCATATGCTCTAAAATTAGACCATTGATGGTTTTAGGGCCATCAGCATGCAGCTGCCAAGTTAATGCTTTATTGATATCACGTACGTGTGAACTTCCATCGACAAGGAAAGTGCCATCTTTCTGAGGGTGAATTTCTACATCGTAACTGGCTGGATCATTTGTGAATTCTCCAACAATCTCTTCTAACAAATCTTCTAGCGTTACCATTCCTTGGATATCGCCAAACTCATCGACCACTAAACTTAAGCGGCGTTTCTTTTCCTGAAACTCAAATAGTAGTTTTTTTAAGTGCGTTCCTTCTGGAATGAAATAGGGTTCGCGAATAACTTTTTCTAAATCTTCACGCTCTAAATCTTTATCAAGAATCTTCAAAATAAACTTTCGTAAATGCAAGAATCCAACAACGTTATCTATGCTGTTCCTATAAACTGGTACACGCGTATAGGAAATATTTTTCAATTGAGTAACAATATCTTCCCATTCTTCTTCTAAATCTATGCCTATGATCTCGTTTTTAGGAATCATAATGTCTTCGGCAGTTATTTTTTCTAGATCTAGCACACCTAATAACATTTGCTGATGTTCGTTTGAAATAGTAGTACCTTCGTCATTTACTACTGTTCGTAGTTCATCGTGTGTGAGTGATGTAAGTGGATTTTCTTTTACATCTACGCCAAACAAATTTAGTAGAGAATTAGCAATTAAATTAACAAACCATACAAACGGAAATGTTATATACATTAAAGGCGTGTAAATCATGGCTGCAGGGAATGCAACCTTTTCGGAATGTACGGCAGCTAGTGTTTTGGGCGCAAGTTCTGCGAAAATTAAAATTGCAAAAATTAGTATCAAGGTTGCAATAAATATTCCAAGTTCGCCGTGCCATCGATAACCAATATAAGCGGCTAGTTGTGCAATTAAAATATTTACAACATTATTGCCCAAAAGAATTAGACCTATAAGGCGATCAGGTTTTTCTAAAAGTTTTTGTGCTTGTTTTGCACCACGATGGCCATCGTTAGCTAAGTGACGCAGACGATAACGGTTTAGCGCCATTAACGCGGTTTCTGAGCCAGAAAAAAATGCTGAGAGAAAAAATAATATTAGCAACACTATAAATAGTGCGCCTATCGAGTATTCGTCCAAGGTCGTACTGACCCTCCAGTAATAAAGATAAGACTATTAACCGCCGCAAGCAGTTATTTGTCAAGAGAGGGGAATGTCGGTAACCCTATGCAGTACTATTTCTTGGACAAACTTACTGCCTAAATAAGCCAAAATTAGAAAGGCAAAGCCACCCAGGGTCCAGCGAACTGCCATTTGCCCACGCCAGCCAAATTTCCAACGGCCCCAGAGCAGTATCGCAAAAAGCACCCAAGCTAAAATAGATAAGATAGTTTTGTGGGCAATATGTTGTTGAAACATATTTTCTAAAAATATAAAGCCGGTTATCAGTGCAATGGAAAGTAAAATAAAGCCGATAGTGATGGTTTGAAATAAAAATTTTTCAGAATCATACAGGGGTGGTAGGGCACGAGTCATGTCATCGATTTCAGCTTTGCGAAGGTGTCGTTCTTGATTAAATAATAAAATCGATTGAATAGCTGAAATGGTGAGCACACTAAAAGAAAATAGTGAGAACACGATATGAAATTGCAATCCGCGAGCATTGGATGTGGCAACTTGAATTTCAGGTTTAAGTATCGTCAATGCAATTCCAGCAACTACGATGGGTAATAGGAACAAGCCTATAAATTCTCTTTTCTTGTTAACGGATAAAACCAACACCAGTGTGGAGATGATAAACAACACCAGGGAAACGGTATTATAAAAAGTGAGATTCAATCCCTGTGAGGTGAATGTTTGAGGGTAAAGATGTAGTGCATGTAATATGCATGCTGCTGCCCATGTTAGAAGCATCAAACCCCTTTTGTCGGAAATTTGGCTATTTACTGGACGGTGAGAACGCCATAACAGTACTACAAATGTAACTGAGTAAAATACTATGGTGCTGTACTTAAGTATGCTTGACATAAACAGACTAAAATTCTGCTCTAGCTAGTAAGTTAATGAGAACGTTGTCACAAGAAGCTGGGTATGTATGAAATAAATATCTTTCGTATCTAGTCATTATCTCAGACAATTGCATCTAAAGTGAATTGAGATAGGTTAGACATTTCTGTGCTGCTGGCAATGATAGCATCAATCAGATCTTGATTATTAAATACCATGAATATACGTATCCTTGGCTGCAGCGGTGGTATTGGCTTAGGCAATAAAACTACCTCGCTATTATTAGACGACTCGGTGCTTATCGACTGTGGCACGGGTTTGGGTGATCTTTCGCTCGATGAATTGTCTAAGCTTCAGCATGTCTTCATCACGCATAGCCATTTAGATCACATCGCACTCTTACCGATGTTGCTAGACACCGTATACGATGCTCTAGTGGATCGTCCTCTTACCTTACACTGTAAGCAAGAAACCTATGATGTATTAGCCAAGAACATTTTCAATTGGGATATATGGCCAAACTTTTTTGAGCTGCCTAGTAAAGAAACGCCTGTAATTATATATGAGTCGATGCAACCTGGCGACTGCATTGAGTTTGGTGACAAAGTCGTGAAAATGGTTGAGATGAATCATGCTGTTCCTGCTGCTGCATATATCATCAACAATGGCACTGGTAGTATTGCATTCAGTGGTGATTCGTTTACCAACGATACTTTTTGGCATGCGCTTAACGAAGAGCCGCGTATGGATTTGGTTATTGTTGAGTGCGGGTTTGCTAACGAGGATGAGGATATTGGTCGAGATTCCAAGCATTATTATCCAAATGCATTAGCAGAAGATTTAAAAAAATTAAATCATCGACCTGAACTATACATATCTCATTTGCAGCCTGGTAAAGAAGAACAGATCATCAAGCAACTTAATTCCTCTATTTCAGACTTTAAAATACATCGACTTTCCAGTGGTCAGATAATTTCGTTGTAATTTCGCTATAATCCACTTCCTTTTGTAACTTCGCTCCTCAATGGGAGCACATTTCAATGTTTGATAGTTTATCGACTCGCCTTACAAGTACTGTTCAGAAACTGCGCGGGCAAGCGCGTTTAAGCGAAGAAAATATTCAGGAAACCTTGCGTGAAGTGCGTATGGCTTTGCTAGAAGCCGACGTTGCACTGCCGGTGGTTAAAGATTTTATCGCGAGTGTTAAAGAGAAAGCTTTAGGTCAAGAAGTGTTGACCAGCTTGTCGCCAGGTCAGGCGCTCATCAAGATTGTAAATGACGAGTTAGTGCATCTTATGGGCGATGCTAATGAGTCATTAACACTTGCAGCTCAACCGCCAGTTGTAATTTTAATTGCGGGCTTACAAGGCGCTGGTAAAACTACTAGTATCGCTAAACTTTCTCGCTTTCTAACTGAGAAACAAAAGAAATCTGTCGCAGTCGTAAGTTGTGACGTTTATCGTCCGGCTGCAATTAAGCAACTACAAACACTAGCTAATGAAGTGGGTGTTGCATTTATTCCAAGCGATACCAGTCAGGCGCCAGTAGATATTGCTAATCGTGCGGTAGAACAAGCTAAATCACAATTCAAAGATGTGTTGTTAGTGGATACTGCAGGTCGATTGCATGTTGATGAAAATATGATGCAAGAGATCATTCAGTTGTATCAAGCCATACAGCCAACTGAAACTTTATTTGTTGTCGATAGCATGAGTGGGCAAGATGCAGCGAATTCTGCAAAAGCATTTAACGAAGCGCTGCCATTAACCGGTGTGATACTAACTAAAACAGATGGTGATGCACGTGGTGGTGCAGCATTATCAGTACGGCATATTACGGGTAAACCGATTAAGTTTTTAGGTACTGGCGAGAAAACTACTGCACTAGAGCCATTCCATCCTGATCGTATTGCTTCACGCATATTGGGTATGGGAGATGTGGTTAGTTTAGTCGAAGAAGTAGAGCAAAAAGTTGATCATGAAAAAGCTCAGAAACTTGCCAAGAAAATTAAGAAAGGTAGGAGCTTCAATATGGTTGATTTAAAAAGTCAGCTAGAGCAAATGATGAGCATGGGTGGCATGGCAGGAATCATGGATAAAATTCCAGGTGCTGCAGGCATGGCTAAAAAAGCGCCGGGCATGGGGGATGACAAATCCATACACCAAATGATTGCGATCATTAATTCTATGACCCCTCATGAACGTCGCTTTCCTGATGTGATTAAAAATACCCGTAAACGCCGTATTGCTGCTGGGTCGGGCACGCAGGTGCAAGATGTGAATCGCTTGCTGAAGCAGCACCTACAAATGAAGAAGATGATGAAGAAGTTCTCCAAGAAAGGCGGCATGCAGCGCATGATGCAAGGTCTTAAAGGTGGGCTTCCACCTGGTTTAGGTTAACGCATGACTTAATATATTACCGGGCTGGAATACCGCCTGGATTAGGGTAAATGTAGAGGTCGCCTCATATCCCTTAATCTCAGGGCTGAAGTATCTCAATACACTTTATTTTCGGCCAAATTTGCGTACAATGCCCGGCTCTCAATAACGCAAATACTCAAAATAGAAATATATGGTCACCATTCGATTAGCCAGAGGCGGAGCTAAAAAACGCCCTTTTTACCACATTGTTGTAACTGATTCGCGCAAGCGCCGAGATAGTAGCTACATTGAGCGTATTGGCTATTACAACCCTACCGCAAGGGGTCAGGAAGTGAAATTGAATATCGAAATGGAGCGTTTTGAGCTTTGGTGTGGACATGGAGCCCAGCCTTCAGATCGCGTTGCGCATCTAGTGAAGACTCACCTCAAGCAAGCTGCGTAAAAGGCACCTACTTTTTCAAATCTTTTTTTTTAGTCTGGCCCGTATTCGGGCTGCATCTTGAGTAAACAAGATACATACATTCAGCTCGGAGCTATCCAAGGTGTATTTGGCATCAAAGGTTGGCTGAAAATATTTTCTTTTTGTCGTCCTAAAGAACAAATTCTTGATTATTCAAGCTGGGAATTGCGAACGCTCAACAATGCAGATGTGTATGTCTTGCAAGAAGGTAAATTACACGGCAATGGTATTGTTGCGAAATTACAAAACATTGATGACCGTACACAAGCTAACACTTTGGTTCGCGCTGAGATCTGGGTTGCCAAGAGCGAGTTACCTGATCTGGCAAAAGATGAATTTTACTGGTTTCAGTTAGAAGGATTGGCCGTTATAAGTGTTGATGGTGAGCAACTTGGCCGAGTAAAGAGGATGATGGAAACCGGTGCGAATGACGTAATAGTTGTTCAGGATGAAACCGAAAAGCAAGAAATCTTAATACCTTACGTTCGTGGACAGGTGGTTAAGCGCGTAGACTTAGAGAAGAGGACAATCACTGTTGATTGGCAAAAAGATTATTAGCACTCATGTATTTTAAAGTCATTACTCTGTTTCCAGAAATGGTTTTGAGCTTGGCAAAGTTCGGTGTAGTGGGCAGAGCCATTGAGAATAATTTAGCAAGCCTTGAAGTTCTAAATCCCAGAGATTTTTCTGACGATCCAAATCTTCGTGTGGACGATCGTCCCTATGGCGGAGGTCCCGGTATGGTGATGCAATTCGAGCCTTTGCAAAAAGCCATACAAAAAGCCCGGGGCAATGCGGCTAGAGAGAGGGTGATTTGCCTCTCAGCACAAGGCAAGCCATTTCAAAATGCTGATGTAGAAAGATTAGATACCTACGACAACTTGATCCTGTTGGCAGGCAGGTATGAGGGTATCGATGAGCGTTTAATTGAAACTGAGGTAGATGAAGAGATCTCTATAGGGGATATCGTTGTCAGTGGTGGGGAGCTACCTGCCATGATGGTGGTCGATGCGCTGATTCGACATATTCCAGGTGCCCTAGGCCATGATGAATCGGCACAACAGGATTCCTTTGTTGACGGGCTGCTCGATTGCCCGCATTATACGCGCCCTGAAAGTATCAATGATCTCAGTGTGCCCAAGGTGTTGCTGAGTGGAGACCATCAAGCCATTCAGAAATGGCGCGAAAAACAGTCATTGGGTCGTACTTTTCAAAGAAGGCCGGAATTATTTGAAAAATTGGAGCTCAGTGATGAGCAAAAGGTCTTGCTACAGGAATATATACAAGAACAGCAAAACTAAAGTACCTTAAGAATATGTCGAATATTATCCAAGAAATTGATCAGCAACAGCTTAAGCAAGATATCCCAGATTTCAGTCCTGGTGATACTGTTGTTGTGCAGGTAAGAGTCAAGGAAGGAGATCGTGAGCGGTTGCAGGCTTTTGAAGGTGTTGTGATTGCCAAGCGTAATCGTGGAATAAATTCCGCATTCACAGTACGGAAACTTTCTCATGGTGAAGGTGTAGAAAGAGTATTCCAGAGTCACAGTCCATTAATTGAAAGTGTCAAAGTTAAGCGTAAAGGTGATGTGAGACGTGCAAAGCTTTACTACTTACGTGGACGTACTGGTAAGGCAGCTAGAATAAAAGAAAAGATTTAGTTGTCGATTTAAAATTCTATCTAAAACGCCTCGTTTATCGAGGCGTTTTAGTTTCTGCAATCTCAAAGCCAAAGCGTAAACACAATAGTCAAACAAGGTACAATTCGCTATGGATCAAATCATCGTAAAAACTCCAATCGGCAAGATAGCAGTGGACTATCAAGATGGCTTTGTAATAGAAGTACATCAAGTAGCTGATCGAGTACGTGCGTCAAGTAAGAAAGATCCCTTTGCCGTAGAAATACAAAAACAATTTACGGCTTATTTTTCTGGAGATCTAAAAGAATTTAATTTGCCGTTTTTATTTAAACAAGGTACAGATTATCAGTTAAAAGTGTGGGACCAAATTAGAAAAATTTCATTTGGTAATACTAAAACCTATGGAGAGATTGCTAAAAAAATAAAATCAGGTCCGCGTGCAGTAGGCAATGCCTGTCGGCGCAATCAGCTATTACTACTGGTTCCTTGTCATCGGGTAGTAAGTGTTTCTGGTTTGGGTGGTTTTATGGGTGATGACACGGGTAAGCTAGTGCAACGTAAGCAGTGGCTACTTGATCACGAACAAATGCAGTAATAGACCGTAATGCGTATTCATTACCTTAAACATGTTCCCTTTGAGGGTTTGGGTTCAATGGAAAATATGTTTGTAGAGCGTGGCTGCAGTTTGTCTCGAACTTGTATGTATGAAGATCAGTCTTTGCCTTCGATTCATGATATTGATGCGCTAGTTGTGATGGGTGGGCCAATGGGCGTTGGAGATGATGATGAGTATCCATGGCTTACTTTAGAGAAAGAATTTATTGAATCAATGATTAAACGAGAAGTTCCTGTGTTAGGAGTTTGTTTGGGTGCCCAACTCATCGCAAATGTCTTGGGTGCTGAGGTAAGCAAGAATGTGCATGAAGAGATTGGTTGGTTTCCAGTTAAACGGACTAAAGGACTCATTGATGAGCGAGTTGAGAACTTACCGATTAGTTTTGATGCACTGCACTGGCATGGCGATACATTTGATATCCCAGAGGGCGGTCACAATTTTATGACCAGTGAAGCTTGTGCGAATCAGGGCTTTGCCTATGGCGATTCAACTCTTGCTTTGCAATTTCATCTTGAAATGCTTCCCAGCGATGTACAAACGATATACCAAGAATGCGGTAATCCTGAGAAGAACGGCGCTTATATTCATGGTCTTGCAGATATGTTGGCACCAGCTGATAAATTCCAGCGGGCTGGTAAGATACTTGAAAAGTTTTTGGAGGCCTTTATTTTTCAAAAATCGACCCAATTATTAGGAGAATGACTATGGATGACAACAGTAGAAAAGATATTCGAGCTTTGCTCAAAACCTTTGGTGTTAAAGCCGATGAGGCTATTGTTGGGCATCTGGCGAAAAACCCTGATGTTAAACAACTTAAGCTAAAGGTCACTTTGGAAGATATGACTGACTACGGTGCATCTAAGCCAAGTGAGGATTTATCATTTGTCGTTGATGGCCAAATAAATCGTTAATTAACTAAATTATTTTTTGAGAACCATGAGTACAGAAACAAATAAAAAGACCCATAAAAAGAATAAACCAGAGAAAAGTAATCCAATAGAAGGTAAAAGAGAAACTTTGCAGTTTGAAACCGAGGTTTCGCAGCTTCTGCATTTAATGATTCACTCACTTTATTCTAATAAAGAGATATTTTTACGCGAGATAATCTCTAATGCATCGGATGCCTGTGACAAATTGCGTTTTGAGGCAATTTCAGATGATTCATTGTTGAGTGATGATGCAGATCTTAAAATTCAAGTCGAATTCGATAAAGATGATCGTACTGTAACCATCCGCGATAACGGCGTTGGTATGAGCCGTGATGAAGTGGTAAATAATATTGGTACCATCGCAAAGTCAGGTACCAAAGAATTTCTAGATCAGCTAACAGGCGATCAAAGTAAAGATTCACACCTTATTGGGCAGTTCGGAGTTGGTTTTTATTCGGCATTTATTGTTGCCGATAAAGTTACCTTAAGAACTAGGCGCGCTGGGTTTGAAAAAGATCAAGCTGTGCAGTGGGAGTCTGAAGGAACAGGTTCATACACTTTAGAAGAAATTAATAAAGATAATCGCGGAACGGAAGTCATCTTGCATCTAAAAAAAGATGAAGATGAATTTTTAAGCGGCTGGCGTTTGCGTTCTATCATTAGTACCTACTCAGATCATGTGCCTTTGCCAATAGAGATGCGCGAAGAGAATGACAAAGGTGAGGTTACTGCCAAGTGGGAAACGGTAAATAAAGCATCTGCATTATGGGTGCGTCCGAAAAGCGAGATTACTGATGATGATTACAAAGAGTTTTATAAGCATGTAGGCCATGACTTTGCTGATCCATTATTATGGACACATAACCGTGTAGAAGGGAAAATAGAATATATTTCTTTGTTATATATCCCTTCGCAAGCTCCGTTTGATTTATTTGATCAAAATCCAAAGCATGGTGTAAAGCTCTACGTGCAACGTGTCTTCATTATGGATGATGCGGAAAAGTTATTACCACGTTATTTGCGTTTTGTGCGCGGTGTAATCGATTCCAATGATTTGCCATTGAATATTTCGCGTGAAATTCTACAAAGCAATAAAGTTATTGACAATATACGTTCAGGATCGGTCAAAAAAATCCTAGGTTTATTGGAAGCTCTAGCTAAAAATGAGTCTGATAAATATCAAGAGTTTTGGAATGTTTTCGGAAAAGTTTTAAAAGAAGGGCCCGGTGAAGATTTTGGCAATAAAGAAAAGATTGCTAAGTTACTAAGGTTTGCTTCAACTCATCAAGACAGTGACGCGCAAACTGTTTCTTTAGATGACTACATTGCCCGTATGAAACCTGAGCAAGAAAAGATCTATTTCATTACGGCGGACAATTATGCTGCTGCTAAAAATAGCCCACACTTAGAAATATTTAAAGACAAAGGCATCGAAGTGTTGCTGCTTTCTGATCGTGTAGATGAGTGGTTAATGAGTCATCTAAATGAATATGCTGAAAAATCTTTTGCTTCCGTGGCTAAAGGCGAGCTTGATTTAGATAAGTTAGCCAGTGAAGAAGATAAAAAAGAACGCAAGAAAGCTGAAAAAGAAGCTAAAGAGCTTATTAAGCGCATTAAGAAAGTCCTAGATGATAAGGTAGAAGATGTTCGTGTTTCTCATCGTTTAACCAGTTCGCCTGCGTGTATTGTGCTAAGTGAGCATGATATGGCTCTGTATATGCAGCATCTTATGAAACAAGCCGGACATGACATGCCGCAAACTAAACCTGTGTTAGAAATTAATCCCACGCACGCTTTAGTTCAACGCATGGAAAACGAGCAAGCGGAAGATCGTTTCGAAGACTGGGCGCGAATTTTATTTGATCAAGCGATTCTTGCCGAGGGAGGACAGCTTGAAGATCCTGCAACTTTCGTTAATCGGCTCAACCAGATGATTAACGAAATTGCCAAATAAAAAAAAATCTAAAGAGCCGTTTTGGAAAGCCAAAACCCTTGCAGAGATGTCCCAAAAAGAATGGGAATCTCTGTGTGATGGTTGCGGGAAGTGCTGTCTAATTAAATTAGAAGATGCAGATACAAAAGAACTGTTTTACACCGATGTAGCGTGCCACTTGCTAGATGCTAAAACCTGTCAGTGTAAAGACTATAAAAATCGTAGAAGCTTAGTAGATGATTGCCTACAACTTGAAGTAAATGATGTTGAAGAATTCAAGTGGTTGCCGAAATCATGCTCGTATCGTTTATTGCACGAGGGTAATGATTTACCTAAGTGGCATCATTTAATTTCAGGCGACCGTAATACGGTTCACAAAAAGAAAATGTCAGTGAAAAATCGTGTTATTAGTGAGATGGAAGTAATGGAAGTAGCAGAGCATATTGTGTATTGGGTGTAATACAAGGATGTATGCATATGAGCCGCATCGAGGATTTTGCGAAAAAATTAGTTTTTTGATTCTTGTTATTTTGGAAAAGCATATGTACTACATATCTGTAATGTAATGTGCTGATAAGGAATCTTAAATACTACGCCTGAAGCGTTTATTTCCGTCAGAAGTAAAAATTGAAACTATAAAATATTTGCTAGATATCCATTCTGTCCTTTAATTTTATTCGTATAATGTAATTCGAAAAAATCAATAATCGATTTTTGTACTGATTCCAAATCCAGTAAATTTTCTTTCCACTTTTTTAGTTTTGGAAGCTTATTCCAATCTAATAAATTCAATTTTTCATTCATAATGTCTAAGCGAATGAGGAGTGGTGCATAGGCTGCATCAATTAGAGAGATTTCCTCGCCATTAAAAAATGTAGAATCACTTAATATATCTTCTACACGTTGTAATCGCTCAACACATTCGGCCATTTGATTATTCATATCATGTTCGTTGTTATGGTTAGCAATCATGTACAAATCAGCTAAACATGTGCCACCATATTCAATCCAGGCGCGGTTTTTAGCAAGAGTAAGCGGGTCAGACGGCTTTAATGTTCCTGGGGTAATATCGTCTATAAATTCATTAATTACAGCTGACTCAAATAACATTTCCTTATCGTCTACTTTTAATACAGGAATTTTTCCTAGTGGAGAAATTTCATGAAACCAATCAAGCGGGTTACTTAAGCCAATAAAGGTGATGTCATAGTCGCAAATCTTGTGGTTAAGTGTAATCACACTGCGTTGCACAAAAGGACAAACGTTAAAACTGACTAACTCTAATTTCATGGTAAAGATACTACTAATATAAAGTGCTGCATTATATGTTTCGATAGTAGAATTAGTATATGCAAGAAAAAAATGAGCAAGAAATTCAAAAACTACGTGTTGATAAATGGCTTTGGTCAGCGCGATTTTTCAAAACGCGTGCCGCTGCAGCTGTTGCAGTGAATGGAGGGAAGGTGCATGTTAATGGTCAGCGAGTTAAATCTTCACGGCCTGTCCAGGTGGGTGATCGGTTGAAAATTACTCGTGGTCAAATCCATTCGGTTGTAGATGTAATTGCGCTAGGAGATAAACGCGGCCCAGCAAAAGTTGCCCAAAATCTCTATGAAGAAACAGCCGAAAGCATTGAGCAGCGAGAACATAAGTCCCAACAGCGGAAGTTACTAAATGCCACTATGCCAAAATCACAAGGTAAACCAGACAAACACCAGCGACGTGAAATTCGCAAAGTAAGTGGAAAATCATCATAAAAAATTGAATTTACCAACGAGTCGCCTACCAACAAGTATCATAAAAAAGTCTGAATTAAAGTATTCTCATTCTGTCACTAAGTTTTAAAGCTAGTGTGAAGGATCGCACTATCTAAAAAGACTTTGCAGTAGTAAATAAATGAGGCCTGAGTGTGGCTTATTGGCTGATCTTGAATTCGATAACAGATTTAGACTTGTCATCGACAGGTTTACCCATACTCATTGAACCACTGGAGACAAGTATTTGCTCGTCTTTTGAAACGTGTATTTTTTTGCCATTATTGAAATTGATATAGGTGCCATTGAAGCTGTTGTCTTCGACTAAGAATTTGCCATCTTTGAGTATGATTTTTGCATGGGCTCGAGAAACAAATTTGTTTTGGATAACGATATCACAGGTTGGATCGCGTCCAACATGACAGGTGTTTTTATCTGCCGTTAGAATATGTTTTTTGCCTTTTATAAAAAGCTCAATAGTTACTCCTTTATCTTCGCCATTTGGTTTTCCATTAACTGCAACATCAATTTCAGGAAGTTCGGCGGGTTTCTCTTTTACTTTGGTTTCTACTTTAGGTTTGGCAGTTTTTTGTTTTGCAGGTTCTTTTTTATCACTTTCTATATCACTAACAATTTCAAGTTCATTATTTGAGATTGCTTCTAAATTCGTTGCATCCAGTATCTCGTTTTCTAAATCTTTGATGGAGGCCATAATGCCTGATGTTGGCTTTTCTTCTTCTTGTAATGCTTCTTCTAACTCCATTACTTTAGATTCGCTGATATCTATAGAAGTATTTTTATTCTCTTGCTTAGATTTAGCAGCAATAGCAGGTGGTGAAGTATCTTCTTGTGCAACTTCCTCTTCTTCAGGAACATCCTCTCTGCGATCAATTTTTCGGCGACGGTTTTTTGTTACCAGCACTCCTTCACTATCAATGAATGGATAGGTGACTTTTCTGCCCCAACGACGGCGTTCTTGTTTTCTGCGTTCTTTCATGAAATAGGAAGATATATTAATTAACACCAAAGTATGCGGAAATAGCTAACACTTTGAATACCTTAAGACTATGCAGCAGCCCGATGGTAGAAATCGACCGATTAATGAGGTGAAAAATAGCTCATTTTTGGCTAATTAGCAGTACCTTGAAGCTTACGTGGTGGGGTTATTGAGTAGATGCCTAGTTAGAAGGTTCCTGTGAACCTGATGGTTGAGAAAAGCTATGGGCAGAAGTAGTGGATTACATCTTTTTCTACGTATTCGATCGGGGTGCCTAAACTTACAATTCCGCTGCCGTGTAATTCCATTTTTTCACCCATTAAAAACATTTCTCCTTCATCATTTTTAATGTACGTGCCATTAGTGCTGTGGTCGGTAATGGTAAAGCCACCTTCCTCAAATGTGAACCTTGCATGTTGGCGCGAGGCGTAACGATTTTGAATTATCAAACCACACGTTTGTGCACGACCTACAATAATCTCTTCCTCACTTGGAAACAATTCACTGACTTCTTCTTTATGCCATAGAAATAATCTTGTCGTTTCTTTTTCAGATTTATCATTGCTATCAATTTCTATATTATTGATTCTTCTGTCAGGAATTCGTCGTCTATTTTCTCGAACTAGCGTTTGATCGCTATCAAAAAACGGGAAAGGTGGAGCATCATCCGATTGTCGACGGTCGTCAAGTGTTCTTCTTTCGTTTATGAATTCAGAGTTCATGATATTTTTTCAACAGCAATATAATTTTTCACTTACATAAACAAATCATAATGTAAGTGTAATAGATAACACACGCGAATGTGTTTACGTTATGTAGCGATTGTTAATGACTGGGACAGTAATGGCGCCCATATCTTAAACATCGCATAGCCATAGGTTGCTAGACCTAAAAACAGCCAAGTTGCGAGTAAAATTACTGGGGAAATCCTTTGTTCGTCAAAACTAGCTAGGCTAGCGTTATCTACAAATTGTGTCATCGACGTACCTCAAAGACTAGATGTTTGAATTCTAGGGTAAAATTTTAACATGATGAGTGTTAAGTTGGTATGAAGCATAGAGAAATTTATTGTTAATTATTACAAATAAAATAATGGGATTTTTGTATAAATTAAGCCTGTGGAGTGTATGTAAAATAGGCAAATTATGAGTAAATCTAGCGGTTTGAATTAGAGGTATTGGTTTTAAATGTTATGATAAGTCAAAGATTTTATTGATGAATTTGAAAGAGCTTAAGAGGCTCGTAGGATATGAATGATTTAGATCAAGACCAATATAAAAAATCGAAGGGCAAGCTTACTGAGCATTCAATCGATTATGGATTAATCTGTGAAGGTGCTTTGGATGTAATTTCTCAGCTGCATGCTACCGGATTTAAGGCCTATATTGTAGGTGGTGGTGTTCGTGACCTACTGCTAGATCTTCACCCTAAAGACTTCGATATTGCCACCGATGCTACACCTGAAGATGTGCGTCAGTTGTTTGATAACAGTCGCATCATTGGTCGGCGATTTCGTATTGTGCATGTTTACTTCGAAGGTGGTTTTACAGAAGTAGCAACTTTTCGAGCCGCCAATACGGCTAGTGTTAATACGCAAGGGCGCATCATTGCAGATAATACTTTTGGCAATATAGAAGAAGATGCGTTTCGACGTGATTTTACCGTCAATGCATTGTTTTATGATTCTGAAAAAAATCAAATCCTCGATTTAGTCGATGGTCTGCAAGATATCGATGCAAAATTATTACGAGTTATCGGTGACCCTGATTTACGTTTTCGTGAAGACCCGGTGCGCATGTTGCGTGCGGTAAGATTGGCTACAAAATTAAACTTTGAAATTGAAAAGAGTGCAAAGGATGCAATTTTTCGCTTAGGGTGTTTATTATCTGAAGTGCCTTCTGCACGTTTGTTTGATGAAATGATTAAATTATTTCATGGCGGCTTTGGGTTAAAAACATATCAGGCATTACGTGAGTTCGATTTATTTCGTCATATGTTCCCATTAACCGAACAGGTATTAGAACAGGAAGCCAATACATTTACTAATTTAGTGAAGTTAGCACTCGAAAATACTGATGAACGCATACGTTCAGGAAAATCAGTCACACCAGCGTTTTTATATGCCGTGTTTTTATGGGGCCCTATGCGCAAGTTGAGCAAACAGTTAGAACTCGATGGTATTACACCGCAGGTGGCTCATGATGCATCAGTAAAAGACACTATTCTTTCACAGTTGCCTTTTACCTCGATTCCAAAACGTTTTTCTTATTCAATGCGCGATATCTGGAATCTGCAATATCGTTTTTATCGCCGCCGTGGCAAACGCGCATATCAATTATTCGAACATGACCGATTTAGGGCTGCGTATGACTTCTTATGTTTGCGCGCTAGTGCGGGTGAACCGGTTGATGAGCTGTGTGAATGGTGGACTGTGTTTCAAGATGTTGATGATGCTACGCGTAGAAAAATGACACGTGCACCACAGAATAGATCTAGTAAGCAAGGATCTAGAGCAAATCCTAGGCTTTCAAAAAAGAAAACTTATCACTAAGATTTAACAGCTCAAATTCATAAGAAAAAGTTACGTTATGCATGAGGTAGAAGCCTATATAGGTTTAGGTAGTAACTTGTTGGACCCCCAAGCACAAGTCAGCTCTGCGATGCAGGAATTAAATTCGATACCTGAAACAAATGTACTTAAGGTATCAAGTTTGTATATAAGCAAACCAATGGGCCCATCTGATCAGGCTGATTATGTAAATGCAGTTGCTAAGATTTCTACTAATCTGTCTCCTGAACGTTTATTGGCTGAACTGCAAGGTATAGAGCAATCTCACCGGCGACAAAGAAATAGCCAACGTTGGGGGCCAAGAACCTTGGATTTAGATATTATTCTATTTGGTGATATTCAAATGGATTCTAAGACATTACAAATCCCACATTACGGTGTTACTGAGCGAGAATTTGTACTAATTCCTTTACAAGAGCTGCAAGCGGACCTCATTATTCCAGGTAAGGGAGAGGTTGAGGAACTGATCGCAGAACTGCCGCCCTATGAGCTTTCAAGAATAGAAAATAATAATGGATAAGCATAATCTTAAGTACATTGTAGTTGAGGGCCCGATAGGAGTTGGAAAAACCAGCTTGGCGCAGCGCCTGTCTGATGAGTTTGGATCTACTTTATTGTTGGAAGATGTCGATGATAATCCGTTTTTGGAACGTTTTTATCAGAACCCTCGAGAAGCTGCACTTTCCACACAACTATATTTTTTATTGCAACGTACCAAGCAGCTGCAAGAATTTAAGCAGGGTGATATTTTTACACCAGTAAGGGTTGCAGATTTTCTAATTGAAAAAGATCGTCTTTTTGCTCAGGTAACTTTAAATGCAAGTGAATATGAATTGTATGAACAAATTTATTCACATTTAACTATTGATGCACCTAAGCCTGATTTGGTGGTGTACTTGCAAGCTCCAGTTGAGGTTTTGCTGCAGCGTATACGCAAGCGTGGGCGTGGCTATGAACGTTTAGTTGAAACAGTATATCTTGAGCAGCTGAATGAAGCCTATGCAAAATTCTTTTATGACTATAACGATGCGCCATGTTTAATTGTTAATGCAAGTGATATCGATTTTATTAACAACGACAAAGACTACGAGCAGTTGTTAGGTGAAATTCTAAATACAGAGGCGGGCAAGCGATACTTTAATCCGTTACCTTTCGTAAGTTAGTTATGAGCATACATAAATTACATAAAAACATTACGCTCAATCGCTTACATGCAATGAAGGCGAATAATGAAAAAATTGCCTGTTTAACGGCTTATGATGCAAGTTTCGCTGCTATTCTTGATCAGGCGGGGATAGATATTATTCTTGTTGGTGATTCACTCGGCATGGTGGTTCAAGGCCACGACAGTACTGTGTCGGTGACCATGGAAGACATGATTTATCACAGCCAATGTGTAAGTAGTGTAGCTAAAAATGCTTTCTTAATTGCAGATATGCCTTTTATGTCTTACACCAATGTGGAGCAAGCCTTAGCAAATGCGACTGATTTAATTCAGTTGGGTGGTGCACAAATGGTGAAGCTTGAGGCATCCAGTCGACAAGTGAGTATTGTGCAAGAACTTTGCGAATGTGGAATTCCAATTTGTGCGCACTTAGGGTTGCGGCCACAATATATACATAAATTGGGTGGCTATGCTATGCAGGGCAATGATGAAGCCAGTGCAAAAGAATTGTTTGAAAGCGCGCAGAGTTTACAAGCAGCTGGAGCTGATATTTTGTTATTAGAATGTGTGCCCGATGCTTTAGCACAAAAAATTACCCAAAATTCTTCCATTCCAGTTATTGGTATTGGTGCTGGCGCGAATTGCGATGGTCAAATTCTTGTATTACATGATGTAATCGGTATTACTCATGGAGTGACGCCAAAATTTGCTAAAAACTTTCTTGCTGGTGCAATTGATATTCAATCTGCGATTGAGAATTATGTGCAAGACGTGAAGAGTTCAAAATTTCCCACATAAGCTTCTTTTTCTCATATGCAAGTGGTTAAAACCGTTGCTGATCTACGTCAGCAAATCAATTCATTGAAAAAACAAGGCAATAAAATTGTTTTAGTGCCCACCATGGGTAATCTGCATGCAGGGCATTTAGCGTTAATGAAGCATGCACATCGGTGTGGTGACAGAGTTGTATGCAGTATTTTTGTTAATGCACTGCAGTTTGATCGCAGTGAAGATTTGCAAGCTTATCCTCGCACGCCTGAGCAAGATCTTGCAGCCCTGGAAGATGAAAATGTAGATCTAGTGTTTATGCCTGCACATGAAGAAGTGTATGCGGAAGAACACAAACCTAAACAAGATATTCCCAAACATGCGCTTAATGAACAATTATGTGGAAAGTATCGACCTGGTTTTTTTGATGGTATTGTTGAAGTTGTTGCTAGGCTTTTTCATATCATTAATCCCGATGTTGCTGTATTTGGAGAAAAAGATTATCAGCAACTGATTATTATAAAGCGCTTAGTTCAAGATATGGGCTTTCCAATCCTAATTGAATCAGTCGCTACTCAACGTGAAGAAGATGGGCTTGCCTATAGTTCTCGTAATTCATATCTGAGCTTGAACGAAAGAGTGCAAGCCAAACAAATTTATGAAACATTGTTAGTAGTAAAAACCCAACTTGAAGCAGGGTCTCAAGATTTTGTTGCAATTGAAAAGCAGGCTATGGACCAGCTTGCGAAGGCTGGATTTCGACCAGATTATGTAGCTATACGGAATGCTAAAGGTCTGGAGTCAGCAAGCTATGGTACTGATTTTATTGTAATTTTAGTGGCAGCATGGTTAGGTAAAGCACGTTTAATAGACAACCTACTGTTACAAAAGCGCTAAATCAGTATACTTTAGCTAACAATTTTGTACGTTTATCATAAGTTTTAATCAGGAGACAATTATGTGGATTATGGTCGTTCTATGCATCGTGTTGACCTTTGTGATTAACATTGCAGCGCAATTGAATTTATTCAGTCATCTTAAGAATGGTACTTATTAATAGTTGCTTAAATTTTTAAGAGTATTGAGAATTCTAAGGGCGCATTAAGCGCCCTTATTTTTTTGTTATGAATATATCAGAGCTCCTTTGAGAAAAATGAATCATTCATTAACACAATTGCCTTCATACCAAGCGCTCGCTTCACATTTCGAAGAAATAAAATTGCACAGCATGCGAGAGATGTTTGCGCAAGATGAGAGTCGTTTCTCAAAATTTTCTGTGCAGCTTAATGGCTTGTTGTTTGATTATTCAAAAAATCGAATCAATGTAGCTACGATAGATAAGCTTGTTGCATTATTTGATGAATGCGATGTGCCAATATGGCGAGATAAAATGTTTTCTGGAGAAAAAATAAATTCAACAGAAGATCGAGCAGTGCAACATACCGCACTACGTAACTTGGGAGATAAGAATTCTGCTTTGACTAAAAAGCAACTAGCAGTTTTGTTGCTTATTGAAGCCTTTGTTGAAAAAGTTGATCGATCAAATATTACAGATGTTGTAAACATCGGGATCGGGGGTTCTCATCTCGGGCCAATGTTGGTTTGTGACGCACTGAGGGAGATATCTAAGCCTAATTTAAACGTTCATTTTGTAGCGAATGTTGATGCTGAAGAAATTAACCGTGTGTTGAGTAAGATTAATCCGGTGAATACGCTATTTATTGTCACTTCTAAAAGTTTTACTACGCAAGAAACACTCACTAACGCAAAGACTGCGAGAAATTGGTTATTAAAAAGTGAGAATCTAAAAAGTGAAAATCATTTTGTTGCCGTAACAGCCGATGTTGAAAAAGCACGAAAGTTTGGAATAGCGGAAGATAATATTTTCCCAATGTGGGATGAGATTGGTGGTAGATATTCGCTGTGGTCGGCAGTTGGTTTATCAATCGCATTGTCTTTGGGTGTGGATGCATTCAAAAGACTATTAAGTGGCGCACATGCAATGGACGAGCATTTCATTAACGCACCGACAGATAAAAATATCCCTGTTTTAATGGCACTACTGGATATTTGGAATCAACACTTCCTTGCTGCGGCTACGCATGCAATCTTACCTTATGATGTGAGACTGGCTTATTTTCCTGCTTATTTACAGCAGCTAGTAATGGAAAGTAATGGAAAGTCAGTAGATCGAGAAGGTAATGCGTTGAATGTTCCAAGTTCACCTGTTGTGTTTGGAGATGTAGGTACCAATGCGCAGCATAGTTTTTTCCAGTTACTGCATCAGGGGACCCATAATGTGAGTTGTGATTTTATCGGCGTGGCAAAAGCTGCGCACGATAACCAAGAACAGCACGATATGTTGTTAGCAAATATGATTGGTCAAACTCAAGCGTTAATGAAGGGACAAACTTTACAAGAAGTAGGAGATGTAGACTATGCAGAGCATAAAGTTTTTTTAGGAAATCGAATTAGCAATACAATATTTTTAAACGAATTAAATCCTTATTCTTTAGGTATGCTGGTTGCAATGTATGAGCACAAAACGTTTGTGCAAGGTGTTTTGTTAAACATTAATTCTTTTGATCAAATGGGTGTTGAATTAGGCAAACGTCTTGCAAATGACCTGCTAGAAAATATTAAAGATCAAAGTCCTGGAGCAGACCTTGATTCATCTACCAATGGGATGATTGATTTTTATAAACAAAATAAATAATTAAATTTACTGGTGCTGTTCAAGTGCCCAGGCTACATGTTCACGCACTAATTCGCTTGAATGATACTGTCTTTTTTGCAAAGCACTAATAACTTTTGAGTTACTAGGCGCATTACCTAATGCGACAGCAATATTTCTTAGCCAACATTCATAACCAATACGTCGAATTGCTGAACCTTCGGTATTCATTAAAAATTCTTTTTCGCTCCAGTTAAATAAGTTAATAAGTTCTGGTGCATCTAAATTATTTCTCACGGCAAAGTCAGCCAGCTCGCTTTTTTGTTCAAAGCGATTCCAAGGGCAATATAGTTGGCAATCATCACAGCCATAAATACGGTTACCCATGGCTTTTCTAAATTCAATTGGTATCGATTCTCTTAATTCAATTGTGTGGTAAGAAATGCAGCGACGTGCATCTAGCTTATAAGGAGCAATGATGGCTTGTGTGGGACAAACCTCTATGCATTTACTACAAGTGCCACAATGATTTTCAACTGGTGTGTCTATCGGTAAAGGGAGGTCGGTATATAATTCGCCTACGAAAAACCATGAGCCACATTCACGGTTAATTAAATTAGTGTGCTTACCAATCCAGCCGAGCCCGGCCTTTTCAGCTAAAGCTTTTTCCAATACAGGTGCGCTGTCAACAAACGCGCGATAACCAAATGGGCCGACTTCTTTGGCAATTTTATCTGCGAGTTTTTGTAAGCGTTTGCGGATTACCTTGTGGTAATCACGCCCCAGTGCATATCTAGAAATGTAAGCTTGTTCATTATTGCTAAGTACGTCTTCTTCATTAGCTGCATCGGGTGTTTGATAGTTTATGCGCGTAGAGATAATGCGAATCGTTCCTGGGATGAGTGTTTCAGGCCGTGAACGTTTTGTACCATGCTGGTCCATGTAATGCATTTCACCGTGATAGCCAGCCGCTAACCAATTCATTAAGTGAGTCTCGTGTTCACTTAAATCAGTGTTAGTGATACCAATTTCATCAAAGCCTAATTCTTTGCTCCAGGCTCTAATATCTTGAGCTAGTTTTGAGAAATCAGTAGTGGAGCTATTCATTTTAGGCTTAGATATAATTTAGCTATGAATGATCATGAAAATGAAGTTTATCTTACCGACCAAGTGCGTGAGTTAGATCGAACTGCTATCGAAGAATTTAATATATCTAGCTTTACCTTAATGCAGCGGGCCGCTGAAGCTACATTTAGCGAAATTAAACAAGCATGGCCAAAAGCGAACCATATCATTGTGTTGGCGGGTACAGGTAATAATGGTGGTGATGGCTATGTGATCGCAAGTTTAGCTCTAGCTGCAAAGTTTAAGGTTGAGGTTATTCAAGTTGGAGATCATGCAAAATTACAAGGTGATGCAAAAAAAGCCCATGATCTATTTGTTGAGAAAAGTGGGCTCTGTACGGTTTTTGATGAAAAAGAATTCTCAAACTGTGATGTCATTGTCGATGCTTTATTAGGGACAGGGTTAACTCGTGCAGTGAAAGGGGATTATGCAACAGCGATAGAGTTAGCAAATCATCATGCTGCTCCAATTTTAAGTGTCGATATTCCATCTGGATTAAACGCAAATAACGGTTGTCCGCTCGGAGTCGTGATACAAGCAGAAACGACGGTTACTTTTGTAGGCATGAAGCTTGGTTTATTAACCGCATCAGGTCGACAGTATTCAGGTAAAATCATTTTTAATAATTTACAAATTCCAAAAGAAGTTTATCAATCCATGTCTGCTACTTGCCAGTCTATCCAATTAATTGATCTGCAGTCTAAGCTTGGCAAACGTGATGCTGATGCACATAAGGGTGACTTTGGTCGTGTGCTAGTTGTTGGCGGCAATGCTGGAATGGCGGGTTCGGTCATGTTAGCAGCAGAAGCTGCGGCACGTTCCGGTAGTGGTTTAGTTTCTGTAGCAACGCTTCCGCAGCATGCAACAGCTGGGTTGCAGTCTTGTCGAGAAATTATGGTGCATGGGGTCAGTTCAGTGAAAGAATTAAACCCGCTGTTAAAACAGGCCACTGTTGTTGCTATAGGGCCAGGGTTAGGGCAAGACTCTTGGGCCAAAAAATTATTAGCACGCATAGTCGAGTTTGATATTCCTATGGTTGTGGATGCTGACGCACTTAATCTTTTGGCGGCAGAACCCATGCAAAAAAAATCTTGGATACTCACGCCTCATCCTGGCGAAGCCGCACGTTTACTAAAAAGCTCTACTGATGAAGTTCAAGAAAATCGTTTGCGTTCAGTACAAGATTTGCAAAAAAATTATGGTGGAGTAGCGGTTTTAAAAGGTAGTGGAACTTTGATTGCTGTAGAGGATGATACTTCAATCTGCATAGCAGGGAATCCTGGGATGGCAACAGGTGGTATGGGAGATGTGTTAACTGGAATCATTGCAGGATTGATGGCACAAGGTTTGAGTAACTATGATGCTGCGCGTTTTGGTGTGCAACTGCATGCGCAAAGTGCAGATCTTGTTGCAGAAGAAGGTATGCGTGGAATGTTAGCCAGTGATCTATTTGTTCCGCTAAGACGACTAGTTAATTGTTAGTATTTTCTGATGAACAGTCTTGTAGGCGAAGTAGCGACCTTGGAATTTGCCGCAAAGTTTGCGCAATTATGTCAGCCGCCACTGATCATTTATTTACAAGGTGATCTTGGTAGTGGAAAAACCACGTTTGCTCGTGGTTTCATAAATAAACTTGGGTATAGTGGCAAGGTAAAAAGTCCTACCTTCACACTGGTTGAATCCTACGATCTAGAACAAGCTCGACTATACCATTTTGATTTGTATCGATTAAAAGACCCGCTTGAATTGGAATACATTGGTATCCGTGACCTCACTTGGGAGTCGGATGTAATGTGCTTGATCGAATGGCCAGAAAGAGGTGGCTCCGAGTTGCCTGAGGCAGATCTTGTGATTAGATTGGAGTATCAGGGAGATTCGCGTGCTGTGGATTACCAGGCAAATTCAACCAAAGGTCAGATGATTATTGACAAATTATGAGACCAGGCTCTAATAAACAAGCATAGGTCGTTAGTTTCATTAGAGTTATTACTTGCATTTTTATCTAGATTTGTCACACTTTCGTTTCGGTTTCTTGTTGTAAGGACTACTGCCTCTCGTGCAACAGTATTCATTATTTACTACTCAATCATTTCAAGGACCTTGCATAGGTCTGAGGCCGTTTAGGCATGCCAGCTATTTTTCATTAGTCCTTTTATTGCTGTTGAGCACTCCAGTTTTTTCGGCTGGCAACATCGCTCAAATCAGTGATGTACGCATTGCAGATCGGGCAACAGAAACGCGTGTGGTATTTGATTTAACTTCACCAGTAAAGCACAGTGTGTTTGTACTGAAAAATCCAGATCGTGTCGTGATAGACATTGATCAATGCGATGCCAATGGCAAGCTCAAAGCAAGTCGTATAGGTGGCACTCTTGTAAAAGAGTTGCGCTATGCACAAAAAACCAGTGAAAAGTTACGTGTGGTACTGGATTTAAATAAAGCAGTTTCACCAAAAAGTTTCTTACTTCCTCCTCAAAGCGGAAAAGCCTATCGATTGGTTATCGATTTAACGTCTTCGGTGGCTGTAGCATCGAACACTACAGCTGCAAAAACATCAAGTGAAATGACACAAAAAGTTGTTAAGCCTAAAGTAGAGCCAGTAATTGTCATACAAGATGCACCGGCAAATTTTCGGGATGTAGTGGTTGCGATTGATGCAGGCCACGGCGGTAAGGACCCAGGTGCTACAGGTCGTGGCGGCACACGTGAAAAAGATATCGTATTATCAATTTCAAAAAGATTAAAAAAACTCATTGATAGTGAACCAGGTATGCGTGCATTTATGATTCGCAGTGGAGATACGTTTGTACCGCTAAGAGGACGAATTCAAAAAGCCAGTAAAAATAATGCAGATATCTTTATTTCAATTCATGCGGATGCCGCAGTGAATCGTCGCGCAAAAGGTTCGTCGGTGTATGTGTTGTCTCAAAATGGTGCTACTAGTGAAGCAGCGCGTATTTTGGCGAAACGAGAGAATGAGTCCGACAAAATTGGTGGTGTTAGTTTAGAAAATAAAGATGACGTGCTGAAATCAGTGTTGGTAGATTTATCACAAACCGCAACTATCGATGCTAGTATTGATCTAGCTGAGGATATTCTTAAAGAACTCGGTCAAGTGGGAAATATCTTGCGAGATAAAGTGGAGCAAGCAGGTTTTGCGGTATTGAAATCGCCAGACATTCCTTCTGTATTGGTGGAAACTGCGTTTATATCAAACCCACAAGAAGAAAAGCGGTTAAAAACTGCCGAGCATCAACAAAAGTTAGCGACTGCAATTCTTAAAGGTCTGCGTCGTTATTCAAAAGATCATGCGCCACCGAATGCAATTTTGGCAAACGTTCAAAATTCTAGTTCTAAAGCTACGTACACGATCAAGCGTGGCGACACTTTATCAGGCATTGCAATTCGTTACCAAGTGAGTTTGGTAGATTTGCGTAAAGTAAATAGTTTACGTTCAGATATGTTGCGAGTAGGACAAGTGTTGACGATTCCCGCTACGGTTACGGCTGGGACTTAACTATCCGCTAACGACCTTCATGCATGGTGTGAGTGCAGAAATAGCACGACTGCATGGATGTAGGAGGTAGAGCAACGCAGGAGCAGTTGCCGAGGAGCAAATTTCTGTTGAGCTAATGTGGACATTTGAAATTGTAGAACTTTGGATCTGAAGCAACATCCTTGTTGCAACTCTTATTCGTGCATCCCAGTATTCACTCGCCACTTAATTAAATAACTTCGAGTCTTGATCTTTTTGCCACCAAGAAAAAAATAACTTATCTACAATCATATTTATTGAAGTCGCGAGTCTTTCACTGATAGTTTTTGGAACGGTATAAGATATTTCATAAATATCTGAATCTTTACTGGCATTTAATAGATAGTCATCACTGGTAAGCAATTCATCGACAAGTTTTAACTCGACTCCACGTGTCGCAAGCCAATGTTCGCCAGTTGCGACTTTATCTATTTCAAGTACAGGTCTGTTTTCTTTTACAAAATCTTTAAATAGATCATGTGTCTCTTCTAGTTGCTCATTAAAATGGGCACGGTCTTCATCGGTGTTTTTGCCAAACATGGTTACAGTACGTTTAAGTTCACCCGCTTTCATCAGTTCAAAGTCCACTCCATGTTTATCGAGTAGGCGGTTAAAATTAGGTAGTTGTGCAATTACACCAATCGAACCGACAATGGCAAAAGGGGCTGCAATTATTTTATCTGCCACACAAGCCATCATGTAGCCGCCACTGGCGGCAACTTTATCTACTGCGATGGTGAGTGGAATACCTTTTTGTTTAATGCGTAAAAGTTGTGAAGATGCAAAGCCGTGTTCATGCACTAAACCGCCAGCATTTTCCAAACAAACCACAACTTCATCATCGCTGTTGGCAACCGATAAAATGGCTGTGATTTCTTTGCGCAGGTGGCGTACTGCGGTAGCTTTAATATTGCCAAGAAAGTTAAGTACAAAGATACGTTTTCTGTTGGTATCTGCAGCTTTCTTTTCTTGTTTAAGCTCTTTCTTGTTTTCTTTTTTAGCTTTTTTTAAATCTTTTTTAGATAATAGAGAAAAACGCAGGCTATCGGCCATATTTTTATATTTTTTATTTAGATTGGTGATTTCAAAATGATCATCAGCACGTGCTTTTTTCGAAAACGAAAAAATCATTAATATGAGTACAAAAATGAACACAAGAATAGTAATAGCTTTGGCTAAAAATAATCCGTACTCTGCAAATAACTCAATCATGGGATGTTCCTATTTATTGATATTGTAGTTGCATGTGTAACTACTAAAAAATTGTCCGTGCTTATTATCTGAGGCATCATAAAATAACGAATTTAGTTCTAACTTGGGAGAGTTTAGAACAGGTCCATCTAGTTTAGTTCTAAAAAACTCACCACCTAGTAGTTGATGAGAGTAACTTAGATAAAGTTTGTTTAATTGCTGATCATCAATCATGGTATGCAACATTTTTGGTCCAGCAATTAAATAAAAAAGCTTATAGTTTTTTTCTGTGAGTGCATCAATTAAAGGTTTGCCTTCCACTGCATCTGATTTACCTGTAATCAGTACTTCATAGCCATCGTCCTGCCATTTTTTAATTTTGTCAGCATCAGCTTGTTGACCTGTAGCGATGTGTACTGGTTGGTCATGTTCTTTTATAGAAGGGTGCATTGGGAAATCCAGACTTGAGCTGGCAATAACTAATGCAGGATGAGGCGAGAGGCCTTGTAATGCACGCCAGTTATATAGATCTTCACAATCTCTGCTGTTAGGGAGCTGTAATATATTGCCAAGCTTTTGCGTTGCCAGAGAGCGCATATAGCCACCATGTGTGATTAAGCAGTCTGCTTGAGCATGCAGTTCGAGAAATAATCGAAAATCTTCCTCACTAGTTAAAGATTTTGGCAATTCGGCACTCGACTGTGCATCAGGACTAATTGCAATACGTCCATCGAGACTGCTGAGAAAATTTGCTGCAACAATTGGTTGTTTTGTATTCGCTGAATACCAACCGTGTTTGTACAGATATAAATAATTTAACTCTTGTTTATCAGAAGATTGAGGAAAGAGTTGTAATAGTTTTTTAGCCATGCCAGAAAAGTGCTATTCAAAAGATGCTATAGGATTGCTTCTATAATTATTGGATAATTTTGCACTATCCTAGCATGACAACCTCCAATATTTATGCAAAAACCAAACATTTCCACTGCAATTCCAAAGCAACGCTATAAGTTTGGTGCATATACAATTGTTGTACTTGAAGAAATTGAATCTGAGACTGAAGTTGAATATGTCTATTTGCTAGCAGGCATTAAAGATGGGCACAATGAGCCTGAAATTTATATTACATGTGAAAAGGCACCACCAGATTCATCAGAAAATGGCTCACATATTATTAGAGTGTTTGCGAAGCAGATGGACGAGCAAGAATCTGGAGCGGTGATCGATCAATCCAATTCTTGGCAGGATCGCGAGGCATTTATATCGTATGGACTTTCAGGTTTTAAACAGATGTTGGGTTTAGATGATGAAGAACCTTATCTCATTGCCCAGTAAATCATTACCAAGCAAAATACTATGAATTCAATTCAACAACTCCCGCCTCAGCTCGTAAATCAGATTGCGGCTGGCGAGGTGATTGAGCGCCCAGCGTCAGTCTTAAAAGAGTTATTGGAAAATGCGCTGGATGCAGGTGCAACTAGAATTTTTGTTGAGTTAGAGCAGGGTGGTATGCAATCTGTTCGTGTGAGTGATAACGGCTTTGGAATTCCTAAAGAAGAGCTGCACTTAGCGGTTCAACGCCATGCGACTAGTAAGATAAAAAGCATGGATGATCTTGAGCAAATTGCGACATTAGGTTTTCGTGGTGAAGCTTTGCCTAGTATTGCGTCGGTCTCAAGATTCAGCATGGCTTCAAATAATAGTGAAGAAGGCAATGCGGGTTGGATTATTAGCACAGATGGTAGAGAGTTTTTAGAAGAGGTGGAGCCGGTACGCCAAACACGTGGCACGACAGTAGAAGTAAAAGATTTATTTTTTAATATACCCGCCAGGAAAAAATTCTTACGTACAGAAAAAACCGAATTAAAACATTGTGACAATGTATTGCGAAAGATTGCATTAAGTCGATTTGATATAACCTTAATTGCGAAACATAATGATCGTAACTTTTTGGAAGTTAATTCATGTGACTTTTTAAGTGATGGCTCAGATCGTGTGGGGCAAATTAGTGGTAAACAGTTTGCAGATCAAAGTATTTATTTAGAAAACGCTGCAACAGATATTCAAGTTAAAGGTTGGATTAGTTTGCCAACTTTTTCACGTAGCCAAGCTGACTTGCAATATTTTTATGTAAATGGACGCGCAATTCGCGACAAAGTCATCGCACATGCTATTAAGCTTGCATACAAAGATGTTCTTTATCATGGTCGCTTCCCAGCTTTTGTATTGTTTTTAGAAATAGACCCATCTCAAGTAGATGTAAATGCACATCCGACTAAACATGAAGTGCGCTTTCGTCAAAGCCGTTACGTGCATGACTTCATTCGCCATACGGTAGGTAAGGCGATTGCTGAAACCATGCCAAAACAAGAACAGCAAGGTGCAGAGCAGTATCGTGAAATTGTTGATGATTATATTCGTGCTGCTCAGACTAATAGTGCCTTACCAAGTAATTCTTATATGCCAAAGAGTGGTTCTTCACCTTCACATGTTCGTGAAACAGGACATGGTTACGGTGCTCAGGTAGTTAATGAATATGACTTATTACTTAAAACTCCTCCAGAAGAGGCTCATACCGCTGAAGAGGCGCCGCCATTGGGCTATGCGATTGAACAATTGCACGGCATTTATATTCTTGCGCAAAATGCCAATGGTTTAGTAATTGTCGATATGCATGCCGCGCATGAGCGTATTGTGTATGAGCAATTAAAAGCTTCGTATCAACAAGGTGATTTAGCAACTCAGCCTTTATTAGTGCCATTAACTATTAATGTTAGTCCTCAAGATGCGGCGCTTGCAGAACAGTATAGTGAAGTATTTTTGAAGTTTGGTTTTCGTGTAGAGCGTTTTGGTGAAGATAGTATCGTAGTGCGTGAAATACCATCATTGTTGCAACAGGCTGATGTTAATACATTGGTATTGGATGTATTGGCTGATTTAAGTATGTTTGGTACTTCTGAAAAATTAGAGCAAGCGAATAATGAATTATTATCCACCATGGCTTGTTATGGTTCAGTGCGTGCGCATCGGAAATTAACGATTGCAGAGATGAATGCGCTGCTACGAGAAATGGAAGCCACAGAAAGAAGCGCACAGTGCAATCATGGTCGTCCGACTTGGGTACAGCTTAGTATCGATCAGCTAGATAAACTATTCAAACGCGGCCAATAGCACGCCTCTCAAAATGCACATTTTTCGCGATAGCTTCGTTAGCTCCGTGCTCGAGTCCTCATGTATTACACATACACTCCGGGTCTGCACGCGAAGCTTTCTCACTCTCGCAAAAAAATTACTATTTTTAGATGCATCCTATATAAAATTTAAATTGTTAACGAAAGTTATATAAAAACTATTGTCTGAATCTCCTGTAATTTTTTTAATGGGTCCTACCGCAAGTGGTAAGACGGATCTCGCATTTGCCATTGCGGATGAGTTTCCTTGTGAAATTATTAGTGTTGATTCAGTAATGGTTTATCGTGATTTAAATATAGGCTCTGCTAAGCCGAGCCAAGAAGTTCTGCAACAACATCCACATCAATTAGTTGATATTTTGGATCCTGAAGAAAGTTATTCGGTAGCAAATTTTTGTAACGATGCTTTGAGTTTAATAAAGCATTCACATGAGAATAATAAAATACCATTATTGGTAGGTGGCACGATGCTTTACTTTAGTGCGCTATTGCGTGGTCTTTCTAAAATGCCAAGCGCTGATCTTGAAGTTAGGAAAAAGATTAGTGATTTGGCGGAAGAGAGAGGTTGGGAGTTTCTGCATGCTCAGTTAACAGATATAGACCCGCTAGCTGCGGAACGAATTCATCCAAATGATCCACAACGCATTCAACGCGCAATGGAGGTGTATGAGCTCACAGGAACGCCGATTAGTGACTGGCATGCAGAGTCTGAGCAAAACGAGCTGCCATTTAAAGCATTAAAACTTGCATTAGTTCCTGATGATCGTGCGCGTTTGCATAAGCTTATTGAGCTACGCTTTGATCAAATGCTGAAGCAGGGTTTTTTAGAAGAGGCGCAAGAGTTGTATCAACGCGAAACACTGCATGCAAATTTGCCTTCCATGCGTTCGGTGGGATATCGGCAAGCATGGAAGTATTTTGAGGGTGAATATAATGCTGCGATGATGCGCGAGAAGGCCATTATCGCTACGCGCCAGCTCGCAAAGCGCCAGCTAACCTGGTTGCGGAGTGAGTCGTCTTTGTGTGAAATTTCTGCTGAAATACCTGATATTCACGATATACATCAACAAATTCAGTCTTATTTGGCATAGCTGAACTAGTTGCTGAACTGGTACACTAATAATGTAATGTGAGAGTTAAACAGTATAGTTGAATGCTCATTAGGAAGAATAAGAATAACTAGAGGTGTCATGGCAATGTCAAAAGGTCAAACTTTACAAGAACCCTTTCTAAATGCTCTGCGAAAAGAAAAAGTCCCCGTATCAATTTATTTAGTCAATGGAATTAAATTGCAAGGCCAAGTGGATTCATTTGATCAGTTCGTAGTGCTGCTCAAAAACAGTGTTAATCAGATGGTATACAAACACGCCATTTCTACCATCGTGCCTTCGCGCATGGTAAAAATGCCGATGGCCGATGAGCAGCCTGAGTAATTTGTACTATTACTTAACAAAGCTTTCGGAACCAGTCATTGTTTGAGCGTCCAGACATTGGTCAACGTGCCATTCTCGTGCATGTTGAATTTAGTACTGGTTCGGGTAATCAAGACTTAAACGAGTTTAAGGATTTGGTGCGTTCCACTGGGGCAGAGATTGCAAATATAGTAAATGTGCAACGTAGCATTCCGGATGCAAAGTTATTGATTGGTAGTGGGAAGGTAAATGAAATCTCTTCTTTGGTGCACTCCTTAGATGCTGACATTGTCATTTTTAATTATTCATTGTCTCCAAGCCAGGAGAGAAATTTAGAAAAAAATTGTGAGAAACGTGTACTGGACCGTACTGGTTTGATTCTAGATATTTTTGCACAACGTGCGCGTTCTTATGAAGGCCAATTGCAAGTTGAACTCGCGCAGTTGAAATACCTCTCTACTCGCTTGGTGCGTGGTTGGAGTCACTTGGAGCGTCAAAAAGGTGGTATTGGTTTGCGCGGGCCAGGTGAAAAACAACTTGAGTCGGATAGACGCATGTTGAGACTACGTATTAAGCAGCTATCGCGACGCTTAGAGAAACTTCGCAAGCAACGCAATCAAGGCCGAGCATCACGTAGAAAGGCCACAA
>JABDMD010000017.1 GCA_013001685.1 Gammaproteobacteria bacterium
GAGTGAAGACAATGATTTAGACATGCATAAATACTACAATATTTTAATGATTTTTAATGTGCTCTAGTTAACCACCTTAAAGCATTGAGACCAACTAGAATGCCAAATAAGATGCTTACAATGCCCCAATTTCCCCAGCGAGCATAAAGAGTGACTCCGCTGTATGGACTAATAGTAGCTCTGACCACATCATCTTGAAACTGAACTGATTTATTAATAATAGCTCCAGTTGGATCAATTACTGCAGAAATTCCAGTGTTAGTAGCACGTAATAAATATCTACCTGTTTCTACCGCCCTTGAGCGCGTAATCTCAAGATGTTGATGAGGCGCTAACGAATCTCCAAACCAAGCATCATTACTTATATTTACCAAAAATTTTGCTTCAGGCATCGCCTCAATTATTTCATTCCCATACACTGCTTCATAACAAATTGAGCTACCCACTGGATGGCCTTTTAACCTTACCAGTGGCCTACCCTCACCACTCGAAATATCCGCCATTGGAATATCTATATAACGCTCTAAAAAAGTTAGAATGCCGCGAAAAGGTAGATACTCTCCAAAAGGTACTAAATGTTGTTTGCGGTAGAAACTAAGTTCGGCTCCAAGTGTCATTATACTGTTGTATACCTGACCATTTTGTGGGTCAAAGGTAAACACGCCTATCAAATAATCTATATTATTTTCATACGCAGTTTTTCCCACTTTTTGAATAAAAGAATCTTTCACCATCGAATAGTAAGTAGGGATTGCTGTTTCTGGCCAAATGATGATATCTGCATCAAAGTGCCGCTTACTCATTGCTAGATATTTTTCCATTATAAATGCGTGTTTACTACGATCCCATTTCATCTCCTGGGAAATATTTCCTTGTATCAGTACTACATCTAATTCTTCATCATCAGCATGAGTCCAGACTATTTGATTTACTAAATATAGCGACAAAGCAATTATCAGTAGGGATAACGCTGCAATAATCTTTTGCTTTGACTTAGCAAATGCAAGTACGGCTACGAAGCATCCCAATAAAATGCTTACCCAGCTGGCTCCATATGATCCAAATATTGGCAAAACACCTTGCAATGGACCTGTGTGATGCACATGCCCTATCAATAACCACGGGAATCCAGTAAATATCCAACCACGAATCCATTCAAACGCCACCCATAAGCACGCGAAACTAATGACTGTAGAAAAATTAAAATATTTATTTTCGTGCAAGTAGATCGTTAGACTAGCTACACAAGCTGGAAATAAAGCAAGAATAATCACTAACAGGCCGGCAAGTATGCCGCTTAAAATTAACGGTGCATGACCAAACTCGTGAATACTATTGAACGTCCACGGTACGCCAAAACCGAAAAAGAATAATCCAAAAATAAAACCTAATAATGCAGCAAACCGAATTGTTTGATTCGCAATAACTGCATACAAAATTGCAGGACATAAAAAGGTTAACCACCAATATGAAAAAGGTGCATAGGCGCATACCAAGACTGCACCTGCTATAGATACAAATAGTATTTTCAGAGTCAATACTGACATTTATACATAACGCTTGAAGGGCTTATTTATTTATATAAGCTTATATGAACTATCGATTAGGGATTGTGAGAAACATTTAGCAAGTGCAATCTTCGCTTATCTGCACGTAACACTTCAATTTCAAAATTATCAAATTCTATCTTTTCACCTTTTTTAGGCAAATGACCAAATTTACTTAATACTAAACCACCAAAAGTTTCAAAATCATTATCACTATATGTGGTTGAAAAAAACTCATTGAAATCTTCTATCGGTGTTAATGCTTTAATACCGAAGTGCCCTTTTGAATGCTCGAATATATAGCGCCCTTCTTCTATATCATGCTCGTCGGTAATTTCTCCAACAATTTGCTCTAGTACATCTTCTATAGTAACTAAACCTGAAATACTACTATATTCATCGACAACAATAGCCATATGATTACGCCCATCCTTGAATTCACTTAACAAGGTATTTACTCGTTTTGATTCAGGCACTATTACCGCAGGCCTAAGTACATCATCTAGATTGAATTCCTCTTGCTTGCCATCGATAAAAAATCGCAACAAATCTTTTGCTAGTAAAATTCCTAACACCTCATCACGACTATCCCCTACTACGGGAAATCTTGAATGCGCAGAATCAATAATAATAGGCAGCATATCTTGTAATGTTGTATCTTCACGAACCACTACCATATGCGATCGGGGTATCATGATATTTTTAACTTGAATTTTTGAAACTTGAAATGCACCTTCTATCATTTCAAGTGTGTCTTTGTTTAGTACATTTTTATTTTCAGCATTGCGAAGCAATTGAATTATTTGCTCACGATTTTGAGGAGCACCGCTCAACAGTAGCTTAATAGACGCAATAATACCCATTTGCGTCTTATTATTATTATTGGTCATTTTTTTAACTCACTGATAAGGATTTGGAATATTTAATTTTTGCAGTATCTCAATTTCTAAGGACTCCATCTCATCTGCTGTTTGATCATTCTCGTGATCACAGCCTTGTAAATGCAATATTCCATGGATCAACAAATGTGCCCAGTGCGCATTTGATGCTTTATTCTGTTGCTGTACTTCATGATCTACCACTGGAGCACATATTACGATATCGCCTAGAAAATTAATGCCTACTTCTGAAGGTATTTCTGCTGGAAATGAGAGCACATTGGTTGCTTTATCTATATGTCGATACTGCTTATTAAGGGCTTTAGCCTCTGACTCATCAACTATTCGAAGACAAGCATAGGTTTCAACACTAGAGGGCACTGCATTAGCCCAATATTCAAAGTCGGTTACATCAGGTATGCCTGTTTGTTTAGAAACAATTTGCACATCTAAGTGTATCGTCATTGTTATATTATTTTTACTCTTTTGTATGTTTTGCGTAGGCTTGAATTATTTTTTTAACCAGTGGATGCCTCACTACGTCCCGAGCTTGAAATGCACAAATAGAAATTCCTTCAGTATCGTGCAAGATACGCATTACATGCTTCAGGCCAGATTCCTTAGCATTTGGTAAATCAATTTGTGTTACATCACCTGTAACAATCGCTTTTGAACCAAATCCAATTCGCGTTAAGAACATTTTCATTTGTTCTACAGTAGTATTTTGCGCCTCATCTAAAATAATAAATGCATCATTAAGAGTGCGCCCTCTCATATACGCTAATGGTGCAATTTCAATCACGTTTCTTTCAACAAGCTTGCTCACTTTTTCAAAACCCATCATTTCATAAAGTGCGTCATACATAGGTCTAAGATATGGATCGATTTTTTGCGCTAGATCTCCAGGCAAAAAGCCCAAACGCTCACCCGCCTCAACCGCTGGACGAACCAAAACAAGCTTACGAATATTATCTCTTTCTAATGCCTCAACCGCACATGCCACTGCCAAATATGTCTTGCCTGTTCCCGCAGGACCAATACCAAACACTAAATCTCGCTCTTCAATTGCTCGAATATACTTTTCTTGGTTATCGCCTCTTGGCTTGATAACACTGCGCTTTGTATGAACTGAAGTACGACTTGAATTTTGACTTTGTTCCGAAATACTCGCTAACTCTGACTCTTGCAAATATAGGTGCACATCAGATGACGACAGCATGTTTTTTTTAGTCGAGTCATATAACTCTTTAAGCACTTCAGCTGCTGCATTAGCGGCTTTTGCCTCACCTCTAATTGAAAAACTATTGCCTCGATTATTGATCTCTATGCCAAGCCTTTTTTCCATTTGGATTAAGTGCTCATTTAATGGCCCACATAGATTAGCAAGTCTAGGATTATCGGCAGGTTCAAGCACGATATCTATCGAATAGATTTCAGCAGACAAGAACTACGAACCTTTATTGTAATGTTTCAAGGTAATAGCCACGCAAAGAATTTGAAAAAATTTCAGTAATATTAAGCCGAACAAACTTTCCTATAACATCTTCTGGCGCTTCAAAGTTCACCACGCGATTGTTTTCTGTTCTACCAGAATATTCTTGATCTGATTTTTTAGACAAACCTTCAACCAAAACAACTTGCTCAGTATCTAACATAGCCTTCGAATATTTTGCCGCCATACTATTTACTAGTTGTTGAAATCGTCTCAACCTGTCTTTCTTTACCTCAGGCAAAACATCGTCTTCTAATGAAGCTGCTGGGGTGCCTGGACGACGGCTGTAT
>JABDMD010000035.1 GCA_013001685.1 Gammaproteobacteria bacterium
TTGAGCAAAGGAAAGCATATCAATCAAAATTAATAAATATAATAATTTTGGTTTTGTTATTCGCCATATTGATAGTTGTTATTTTGTTTCGTCAAAATATTTAGTAATAAAAAATGGAATTACTATATTAATCTAATCTATTTCTTTCAGATTTTTAGTTTCATTGCTATCAACGGATATAATAATCAAACAAACTAACTTATATATATTTTTTATGTGAATGACCGCTATTGGCCGAAAGCGTACATAGGTAACTTTACCTAGAAATGACGTATGAAGATGCAATAAACATTTATACAGATGGTTCGAGTTACTCAAACCCTCGTCGTGATGGTATAAGAATTAGATATATAACAATCAACGAAACAAGTGATGAAGAAATAGAAGATGATTGTCTAATGGGCTACAAAGAAGCAATAAATAACCAAATGGAATTGGCTATGTATCGATTAATTCGATGATAACAAAACCGTGAAACTAATAGTTAGTAATTGTATTACGTAAATTAACTTTTATTCCTAAAAACTATTGTTGTGGGCGATGCATAAAATGACCACGTAACAACCAACCAATTGCAATTCCCGTTAATATAACAAAGAATAACATTATTGCTCTTGACATTGAGATGCTCCAAAACAAAAAGCTAACTTGCACTTGCTCAATATTTTGCAGCACAAAAAGCCCAATTAATGCAGCAAGAAATATAATTATTCCAAATTTTAAATTCATTTTTTTAAGATAGAGTTATCTGTAAGTCACTATTCTATAAATTTACCCTGTTCATCAGAAAATACAACCTCCACACGGCGGTTTTGCCTGCGCCCCTCATGTGTAGCATTATCTTCGATAGGGCGTAGTTCTCCAAAAACTTCTGTTGATATTCTACTCATGCTTGTGCCGCGATTTACCAAAGCATCGCGTACAGAATTAGCACGTCGCTCAGAAAGTGCTTGGTTACTAACTTCACTACCAGTGCTGTCCGTATGACCTTCTACTAATATATTATAAGTAGGATACTTGGCAAGAAATGCATTTACTTTATTTACAACACGCATTCCTGCTGTGCTTAACTCTGATTTGTTCACTTCAAATAATACATCGCCTAAAGTTAATACAACGCCCCTATCTGTTTTACGAGCACCGAGCTCTTCGATTTGTTTTGATAATTCCTCAGCACGGCGTTGGGCGAGATCTGCGTCTTTACGGGCTTTGTCTGCTTCACGTCCACGGGATTCTATGAGCAACTCTCTTCTTTCTTCGTGTGCATTTTCAACTGCTTGCTCTGCAGTGTTCAAGTTTGCTTTTTGTTTGGCGATGAGGACACGTTGTTTGGTCATATAAACTGAGTGCTCTAGTTCTTCTCTGGTAGTGCCTTTTTGTGCCAGGCGTTCGGTTTCTTCTAATGACTCTTTGGCTTCTTCTAATGCAACGGGAGCCATCTTAACAATTTGACTATCTTGCTCTGCACTTAAATATGCTTCGTGCGCTTCCAATACCATTGGATCATCTTTTCACTATCGTTGTGCATGCCATAGCAATAAACGAAAGAAAAAGAATATTGACTATATTTATATATGCTTTCATGTATGTCCTCTAATTATATAATATTTATAAAGTTAATTAGTTTCAGTTAAACCAATTTCTTTGCGAAGCATTTTTATACTTTCATTAAGTTCATCTACCGATTTCTGCGCTTTAATTGAACGTGAGGTAAATTGAGCTAAATCAGCATCGATTTCTGCTCGCTCTGCATACATTTTTGCTTGTTGATATTCCTTTTGTTGCATAGAGCCCTTTGCAGAGTCTAATTTCTTTTCTGCATTACGGAATAGTAAGGGCGCATGAGTTCTCGCGCCAGCATCATCAGCGTTTCTTATCGAGGTTTTTGCTTGAGTGATATTTTCGTGGGGTGCGCGTATCGATGCACAACCATTTATTAAGATTGTCAATATCATCAACGTAAATATATAAATTATTCTTTCGTCAGATGGCTTTTTCTATATATGTTACCTCATTAAAATTAAACCAATTTGGTTATGTACCTATAAGACTTAAAGTCATTGATAAAAGTCACATTAATAAAAAGTAAAAGTGTTACATTGATGTAGATAAATTTATAAGCGTAATAATTTGAATTACGTTTACTTTAGATACATGCTGACCAGGGTGGTTTGCGCAGCTGATATGCTGATTTTGAAAATTTTCTTTATTTATTTAGTGAACAGTGAGCCAGAAGCAACTGAGATATTAACCAAAACACTAAGTAGAATATTTAAGGCGCCAGTCAAAATAGCTGAATAGATGGAGCGTATTGAATTATAGATCTGATATTAATTTAAATAATCTCGAAAATTTATAATGCAAACTATCTTTACAATTAGCGTGTTGCTTGAGTACCGAAAGCTAATTTAAGAAAGACTAATTTATATCGTAGTGGTTGGATTGATTCTAATTCATGTTTAAAAATATAATTTGTCAATATGGCCATTTCCACTCGCGTATCTCTGGCATATCTTGTCCATGTTCATCGATGTACTGTTTGTGTTCTATTAATTTATCGCGCATCAATTGTTTTAAATAGGCAGCCTTACTATGAAATTTCGCAACGCGATTAATTACATCTACAACCAAGTGATATCGATCTAGATCATTCAATACCGCCATATCAAATGGTGTTGTGGTTGTGCCTTCCTCTTTGTAACCACGTACATGTAAATTTTTATGGTTGGCACGTCGATAGGTCAGACGGTGGATGAGATAGGGGTAGCCATGGAATGCAAAAATAATGGGCGCATTAGTAGTAAAGAGCGTGTTGAAATCCTCATCACTTAAGCCATGAGGGTGTTCTTCTTTAGGCTGCAAGGTCATAAGATCGACTATGTTGACTACTCTAACTTTAAGATCAGACGCATGCTGACGTAATAGATCTACCGCAGCTAGTATCTCAAGGGTAGGCACGTCACCTGCGCATGCCATGACTACGTCAGGTTCGCCATCTCTATCGTTGCTCGCCCATTCCCATATACCTATGCCGGCACTACAGTGTTTGATGGCGCTATCCATATCTAACCACTGCAATTGCTGTTGTTTCCCAGCAATAATAACATTTATAAAATCACGGCTGCGCAAGCATGTATTTGTAATACACAATAGTGTATTGGCATCTGGTGCTAAATAAATGCGAATAATATCTGCTTTCTTATTAACTACTAGATCAATGAAGCCTGGGTCTTGGTGTGAAAAACCATTATGGTCCTGGCGCCATACGTGTGATGTTAAGAGATAATTCAATGAAGCAACCGGGCGTCGCCATGGGATTTCTTTGCTAACCTTTATCCACTTTGCATATTGGTTAAACATCGAATCAACAATATGAATGAATGCCTCATAACATGAAAATATACCGTGTCGTCCTGTCAATAAATAACTTTCCAACCAGCCTTGGCAGGTGTGTTCTGAAAGAATCTCCATGACTCGACCATCTGCAGAAAGCAGTTCATCTTCAGGTAAAGTTTCTGCCATCCAGGTGCGTTGGCTTACTTCAAATAATGCACTTAGTCTGTTTGAGGCAGTTTCATCTGGCCCCATGACACGAAAATTGCGGTTATGCATATTTTGTTTCATAACGTCACGTAACAATTGCCCCATTACTCTTGTTGATTCCATCATGGAGTTGCCAGGTTTTGAAACTTTTACAGCGTAATCGCGGAAGTCTGGAATTTTTAAATCTTTAAGTAACAGCCCACCATTAGCGTGTGGGTTCATACCCATGCGTTGTTGACCTGTAGGTGCAAGTTTACGAAGTTCTTCTTTTAAACAGCCATTATTATCGAATAATTCTTCTGGATGATAACTTTGCAGCCAAGTTTGCAAAAGTTTTAAGTGTTTTGGGTTATCAACTGTATCGGAGAAAGGGACTTGGTGAGAACGCCATGAGCCTTCAGTTTTATTTCCATCGACTTCTTTTGGGCCGGTCCAACCTTTTGGGCTACGCAATATGATCATCGGCCATTGTGGTCTTTGTGTATCATTATTCACACGAGCTTTATCTTGAATGTTTTTTATTTCCTCAATGATGCAATCGAACGTGGCAGCCATTTTCTGATGCATTTCTATTGGATCAGAACCTTCGACGAAATAAGGTTTGTAGCCATAACCTATGAACAGATTTTCAAGTTCATTACGCCCAATACGGGCTAGCAACGTTGGATTAGCAATTTTATAACCATTAAGGTGAAGTATTGGCAGTACCGCACCATCATGTGCAGGATTTAAAAACTTATTGGAGTGCCAAGAAGTTGCGAGGGGACCGGTTTCTGCTTCTCCGTCGCCGACTACACAACAGACAATCAAATTGGGGTTATCAAAGGCGGCACCATAAGCATGCGATACAACGTAACCCAACTCACCACCTTCGTGTATAGATCCTGGCGTTTCAGCAGTTACATGGCTGCCAATTCCTCCTGGAAATGAGAACTGTTTAAATAATTTTTTCATGCCTTCCGCATCCATGGTGATGTTCGGATAAAACTCGCTGTAGCTTCCTTCCAACCATGTGTTTGCTACTAGTCCCGGGCCACCGTGCCCAGGTCCAGCCATGTAAATCATGTTTAGGTCGTGATTTTTAATAATGCGGTTACAGTGTGCGTAAATGAAGTTTAACCCCGGGGTTGTGCCCCAATGCCCAAGTAGTCGTGGTTTTACATGTTGTATTTCTAAAGGTTCTTTTAATAATGGATTATCAAGCAAGTATATCTGGCCGACAGATAAATAATTTGCAGCGCACCAATAGGAGTTAATGTTGTTTAGCTGTTCTGTGTCTAGAGGTTTGTTATTGATTTTCATTTCTCTAAAGTAAAGCTAGTAGTAAGCTTTTGAAATATACTGATTGAGCATTCTCTCAGTATTAAAAAAAGAGCCATTTATGGCAATGGTGTGTCGCATAATGTTAATAAAGCTATTTCGATCTGAATAATATTTTGGAAGTATTGTGGTTTGTAATTTTTCATAAAGCTTTTGAGCATATAATTTTGGATCAAATGTATGAAGTGCATCATCACGCTCACCAATAGCCCAACCTGTAACATTTTCAATACAGCCCTCAAGCCACCAGCCATCTAGAATACTAAATGATGGGACACCATTTAGTGCAGCTTTCATTCCACTGGTACCTGATGCTTCTAGTGGAGGTTGGGGTGTATTAAGCCATATATCTGACCCAGAAGTTAAAAGCTTGCCAAGTTCCATGCTGTAATTAGGTAGGTATGCAATCTTTATATCCTCAGCTAATAGTTCTTTGATTCGAAATATCTTTTGTATAAGTTCTTTTCCAGCCATATCATGAGGATGTGCTTTACCTGAGAAAATCATTTGAAAATTTCCAATACGATTATGTAATTCTTTAAGCTTATTTATATCAGCTAATACTAGATCTGAATGTTTATAATGCGTTGCACGACGTGCAAACCCGATGGTCATTACATCCATACTCATTGTGCTGTTAGTGGCTCCATTAACACATTCGAGTAGTCTTTTCTTTGCTGCTTGATGAGAATTCCAAATGTCATCTAAAGGTATATTCAATGCATAGCGAAGGCTTGAGTAATCTGCTTGCCAGCCTGGTATGTATTTATCAAATAACAATGAAAATGGTTCTGATGCCCAAGTTTTGGTATGTACACCATTAGTAATTGAATCAATTTGGTGAGCCCCAAACATTTGCTGGGTTATTTCTTTATGTTTTTTCGCAACACCGTTGATGTATCGACTATGCGTTAAGGCTAAATAGGTTAAATTAAGTCTATTATCAAAACAAAATGTGTCTTTGCATTGTTTATATACATATGATTCATGAACTAATCGCTCAAATAAGTCCATAGCGAATTGATCATGTCCTGCAGGAACAGGAGTGTGCGTAGTAAAGATACATATTTTTCTTACCTCGTCTCTATGTTTATCAAGAATGAATTTATCGCCTTGTCGATAGGCCTCTTCTTTTAACAACTCTAGGATTAATAAACTGGCATGTCCTTCGTTCATGTGATAGCGGCGTATATCTGTGTATCCCAATTTACGCAGCATTAAAATTCCACCTATTCCCAAGATGATTTCTTGGCATAATCGGTAATAATTATCTCCGCCATATAAATGATCTGTCAGTCTACGATCCTGTTCTGAATTTTCTTCTAAATCAGTATCTAAAAAATAAACGGAAACTTGGTCACTATTGCCAGTAACAGTGTACTTCCAACATCGTATGTGCACCGTCCTTGTTTCTATCGTTATGGAGACACGTTGATTAACTTCTGTAAAATAATTTTCTATTACCCATATATTTGGTTCTTCACTTTGCCAGCCACTGAAATCTAAGGTTTGATGGAAATACCCTTTGCGAGCCAATAGTGAAATGGCAACCATTGGTATGCCTAAGTCAGCAGCAGAACGAACAGTATCGCCAGCCAACACACCTAATCCACCAGAATAAGTAGGAATATCTGACTGCACACCTATTTCCATAGAAAAATATGCAATTATGGGTTCGCTACTCATATTTTTTTATATTTTTCGTCATAGATATTGCTCTGCAAGATAAGATGTCGTAAGCGTAAAATTGGAGTTATTCCTTAGTGTTATAACCTTTGCAGCTTTCTCGTTACCAATGTCAAGACGTATTCTACTTAGCCTGAACACCGCAAGGTTGAGTCCAGAGAATGTAGCAGATTGGCTGATGCAAAAGAGAATGCCTAGCCAAACAAATAATTCATGATTCATATTGAATCAAATTACCCCTATACCTAAGTGCATAATTCTCAATGATATATGAAATGACTTTATCGTTTATTCTTAACTAAATATATTGCATTTCTTAACTCAAGTTTTGTTTGATATATATCAATGATCATCAGTAAACGAACTGTATTCTTTTTCCAATGAGTCGAAAGAACAATCAGGTGAATTGATCTACTAGCAAGTAGATAAAAATAAATTCAGAAAACTTCTTATTAACAGGTGTAATGAGTTTGTCACAGCAAGATCTTGATGCATATTTATCAGGTAAAATAGTTGAAGTTGTTGGTGTAAAAAAGCTAGCTTGCCATCCTTAGCCTACAAATATGCTTGGAGGCTATATTATTGCACTAACCAAACATGATGATGGATTATCGGCTGGTTCAGTTAATGCAGTTTTGTTATGCAGAAGCTGCTGTAAATATACTCACAATTGATGTGCTTGACCTACAATCTAGAATTCCAGAGAATAAATATTGTGCCATTAATATAAATAAAACATCTATAAATTAGTAATACATAATTTAGATCAATAGCGGTAATTCTATTTAAGAAATAAGTAAGTAAGTAAAATTAAATGCACAATGAATAGTATAAGTAAATAATAAATGTCGAATTGATATGTTAGTAGAGCGTCTCAAAAATGTAGCAAAAATAAATCCTAAACCTACCAAACGACTTAGTGTTCAACTTTTCTCCTTAGTTGAAAAACAGTTATGGCTTAAAGTTTTAATTGGTATGGTATTGGGTCTAGCAGTAGGGGTAGTTGTTGGTCCTACTGTTGGTATAGTGCGTCCAGAAATGAGCGTTCTCATAGGTAATTGGTTAGCGTTACCTGGACAGTTATTTTTAGCAGTTATTCAAATGATTGTTATTCCACTAGTGTTTGCCTCCATCATTATAGGCTTAGCTTCCAGCGAAAATGTAAATCAATTAAAAAAGCTAGGCGTTGTTATCAGTATTTATTTTATTTTTACTACTGCAATTGCGGCGGCGATTGGTATTGGTGTGGCGCTTATTTCACAGCCTGGGAAAACACTCGCAAGTAATATGCAAGCAACACTTTCATTGGATGTTGACGCGGTAGAAGGTATCGAATCAGCTGTTCCACCAAGCATAAATGAATTGCCTACAGTGTTGATAAATATTTTACCAGGCAACCCATTAAGTTCCATGGTAGAGGGACAAATGTTGCAGATTGTTATTTTTGCACTGATCTTTGGCATTGCGTTGGTTTCAATGTCTCCTACACAGTCTAAACCATTAATTGAATTATTAGCATCTCTACAGCAAGTTTGCATGATGATTGTGCGTTGGGCGATGTGGTTAGCACCTGTTGCGGTTTTTGGTTTGATGGCACGTTTAACCAGCCAAGTAGGGGTCAGAGCGCTTATTGGAATGTCGCACTATGTAGCAACAGTCATCATTGGACTATTGATACTGCTCGTTTTCTATCTAGTTTTAATGTATGTGTTTACACGCCAAGCACCAATTCAGTTTCTTAAAGCTACGCGTGAATTATTATTACTTGCTTTTTCCACTTCTAGTTCCGCTGCAGTGATGCCGTTGTCGATTAGAACAGCTGAAGAGAAGTTAAGTATTCGACAATCAATCTCTCAATTTGTAATTCCACTTGGTGCTACAGTAAATATGAATGGCACAGCACTTTATCAATCTGTAGCGACAATATTTTTGGCGCAAGTATATGGGATTGATCTCTCGTTAGGCAGCATGATTTTAATTGTCACCATGGCGGTAGGCGCCTCAATTGGTTCTCCTGCAACACCGGGTGTAGGGATTGTGATTCTTGCTACAATTCTAACCACAGTTGGCATACCACCCGAAGGTATTGCACTTATTCTAGGAGTGGATCGAATTCTAGATATGAGCCGAACATCAATTAATGTTGCAGGCGACGTTGTTGCAGCAAAATTAATGAATAAATGGGTTGATAATAATGAAAGATCAAGTGGCGGTTTATAGTATTCTGTAACAAAATAAACTAAAAATTTTTCTCATTAAATTTTATCTATTTATTAGGTTAGATCCTAAATAAATTCGAATTTCAGTATTAGCGATAATTTTGGGTTAGTTAGTAAGTGGCCATATCAACAAAATCATAGGCACTCCAACCATTACCACGAGTATTTCCAATGGCAAACCTAGTCGCCAATAGTCTCCAAATTTGAAGCCGCCTGGACCTAAAATTAAAGTATTGTTTTGATGGCCAATTGGAGTTAAAAATGCGCACGAAGCTCCAATTGCTACCGACATAAGAAAAGGATCAGAATTCACACCTAAGTTATTTGCCGTTCCAATAGCAATCGGGCACATTACTGCAGCCGTAGCAGCATTGTTCATAAAATCCGATAATGTCATACTCACAACGAGAATTATGGTCAATGCAATTACCACATGGCCTTGGGCAACATTTTCTAACAAAAATTTTGCAATAAGATCGGCCGCCCCTGTGTTTGCCATAACTCCAGCTACAGGAATTAATGCTGCAAGAAGCACGATGACTGGCCAATCTATATATCTGTATACCATTCGCATCGATACAATACGTAACCCTACAGCAGCAAATACTGCTGCACTAAAAGAGATGGCTGTAGGGATAAGGCCTAAAGCAGCAACTCCAACAGCTATAGTCATAATGCAAACTGCAATTAAGGCATGACGTTTATTTGGAATATATATTGGTCTTTCTGCAAGAGGTACACAATCAAATTGGGCTGCGAATTCACTTAGGGATAGAGGCGATCCTTGCATAAGGATTACATCACCTTTCTTAATTTTGGTAGTACGTAGTCTTTGCATAGAGTGACGACCTTCGCGTGATATGGCTAACAAGTTGATACCATAGCGAGTGCGTAGACGAATATCGGATGCAGATCTTCCAGATAATTCTGACTGTGGTAATACGACAAACTCCTTTAGTGTTACCTCATGTGATTCTAGTGCCAATTTATTATCTTGTTTATCGTTGTTATTAGATTTTTTGCTCTTAATTTGATTTGCTTGTTCTTTGCTTTTTGATTCCTCGCTTGTTGGAAGATGAACATCTTCCTCTAATTTTAAATTCAGACTAGATAAGGCTGAGGCTAAATTCTCAGGCTCAGCTTGAATCAAAAGTATGTCATCAGCATGTATTGTATAAAATGGATTTGGGGCAAATACTCGCACTTCGCCTCGAATCATGCCGATGACTTGTGCATCTGCATCTTCTAAGACGCTATTAAGTTGTCTTAACTTCATGTCGACTGCTTTGCTTTTCTCTGGTATTCGAACTTCAGTTAAATATGCACTAGTTTCAAAACTTTCTGTTCCCGCACGTTGCCTAGGTGGAACAAGACGCCAACCGATTAAGCTTACGAAGATAACTCCTGCAATGGCTACTGCCAATCCCACTGGACTAAAATCAAACATCTCAAAACTACTGTTACCGTTAATCTGTGCTCTAAAATCTGAAACGATTAGATTTGGCGGTGTACCAATCAGTGTTGTCATTCCACCAAGAATTGAGCCAAAAGATACAGGCATTAGCACTTTGCCTGGAGGTAATTCCAAACGATGAGCAATTTGAATAGAAACAGGAATTAATAATGCAAGCGCGCCGACATTATTCATAAATGCAGACAGTAAGGCGGCTAATGCTGTAATTGTTGCAATTGTTTTTAGCGCACCAGCAGAGTGAGGTATAACACGATGTGCCACTGCATCAATTGCGCCTGATGTTTGTAACCCAGCACTGAGTACAAGTATACACGCAACAGTTATCACCGCTGGATGTCCAAATCCAACAAAGGCATCTGCGCCTGGGAGTAATCCAACCAGAACACAAGCTAGCAATGATCCAAGCGCTACCATGTCATGTCGCCATCGGCCCCAAAGAAACATTGCAATCGTTGCGCTGAGAATCGCTATGATAAAAGCTTGATCTTGAGTGATCATATTAGCCTTTATCGTGCAGTTGAACGTGCAACATCGATTACTGGTACATCAGCGATGGTAGATAATTCATCACGTAAAGCATCGCTAAACATATCAACACCTGCAGATTCACCTAGCCCCATATCTTGTGCAGTACTAGTCAGAAGTATCAAATCAGCATGTGTAACTTTGAGTACTGAGTCGAGTGTGAGTGGTGTTAATGCTTCTTTAAAATCTACATTTTCTATAATTCCCTGGCTTACCGCATGTGGATTTTCACGTGGGTCAAGTGTAAGTATTTTCAATCTAGGATTTTTAAGTAATTGGCGTAGAACTTGAGTGCCTGTTTTACCAACTCCAACAACAAGTATGGTCATGGAATTCTCAGTCATATCCACCTCAACAGAGTTAATATGTAAAAATACAGACCAAGTACAAATGAACTTGCAATAGTCATGATGAATCCATAACGCATCATTTCATTACGCGTGACTATTCCACTGGCAGCGATTAGCGCCATTCGCCCGGATGCAGAAGGAAGTGAGTAACCAAATGTAGTTGCAAGTGCTACAGGTAATACTAATTGTATGGCATTAAAATTTGGATCTGCTTTGGCTATAGTTATAAGTATTGGCACGAAAAGCGCCGCAATCGTCGTATTATTAATGAGGTTTGTAAGAAGTGCTGATGCAAATACGAGCAGCATTAGACTGATAAAGAATGGTAGTCCTGTCACCATAGGTGAGAGTAACGTTGCAAACCAATCTGTTGCTCCGGTTCGAACTAAGGCATCTCCTAATGAT
>JABDMD010000066.1 GCA_013001685.1 Gammaproteobacteria bacterium
TTTTACCAAAGCGGCATCGAGTATGAATGGCCCATTTTCTGATATCCCGGTTGATTTAGAGGTATCTGACAAGATGGATTGGGAGGTGGAATTAGCTGTGATTATTGGCAAAGCTGGCCAGGGTATATCAAAAGAAAAGGCGTTAGATCACGTATTTGGTTACAGCATCATTAACGATGTCTCTGCCCGCGATATTCAAAAAAGACATAAGCAATTTTTTGTCGGTAAGAGTTTTACTGGTGCATGTCCAATGGGGCCATGGATTGTTACTGCGGATAAAATTCCCGATCCACAAGTTTTAGATTTAAAAAGCCGTGTGAATAACGTACTCAAACAAGATTCCAATACGAAATATCAAATCTTTAATGTTGCCAGTGTGATTGAAACTTTATCCCAAGGTATGATGCTTGAAGCTGGAGATATTATTGCAACCGGTACGCCTAGTGGTGTTGGCTATGTACGCAATCCGCCGGAGTATTTAATGCCAGGTGACATAGTGGAATGTGAAATTGAAGGTATTGGGAAAATTTCCAATCCTATTGTCACTAAGTAGCTAGTTATAGCAATTCATTAAAGGCTATCTGGAGACCACTAACGTAGTTTCGTTTAGAAAGTAAAAATCCATTGCCATGGCCGCCGCTTAGTTCAATAAACTTCTTTGGTTCATGGGCTACAGCATAATTTCGTTGGCTGTGTTCATATGGGATTACTTCATCGTTTTTGCTGTGGGCAAACACGATGGGGCAGTGTATATCTTTCAGTTTCAAGCTTGTTTCATACTCATGTTTTACAATTAAACTTGTAGGCATGAATGGATAATGTTTTGCAGAGACTTCAGTCATAGAAGTAAAAGTAGATTCCAGAATTAACATTGCTGGGTGTGTTTTTTTTGCTAATTCTGCAGCAACACCACCGCCTAATGAACGTCCAGCAAGAATTATTTCCTTGGGGTTTAATTTTTTCTCCTCGATTAAATACTGCCAAGCTGTATCAGCATCTAGATAGGTTCCTTCTTCGGTTGGTTTGCCCGTGCTTATGCCAAAGCCACGGTAATCAAAAATTAAAAAATTAAGTCCAAGTTGATTATAAATCTTAATTGTTTCTAAGCGATGTGAAATATTACCTGCGTTACCATGAAAAAAAAGTACCGTCTTAGCGGTTTGATTATTTGTTGGAATATACCAGGCGTTAATCCTTTCATTATCTGGTGTATTTAAAGTTAGATTTTCATACTCAAGGCCAATGTCTGCAGGCGTTGCAACCAGCTCTCGTGTTGGCATTTGCGGTGCATAGATAAATAGCGCTTGCGCAAAATAAATTGCTATCATGGCTGCTATATAAAACAATGCGATGGCTAGTAAAAGCTTAATAAACATAAAGTTATAAAAAATATTATCTCACTGCTTACAAAATGATTTACATACTATTCTATTGATCGGTGGTATGGCTATTTTACTAGGGCTTATTGGTTATTTGTTATTTGTAAAGATCGGCTTACTAGTACTGGTAGTAGGCGGTATATTATTTGTTTCAGCGGGGCCACGTATAACACCGAAATTGGTATTGCGCATGTATAAAGCCAAACCAGTCGCAGTTGAGCAAGATACACAATTATTTGCGATTATAGAAGAACTTACTAAGCGAACAGAATTACCGAGAATTCCGAAACTTTTCTGTATCCACAGTCAAATGATAAATGATTTGCTACCGGTACCCGTGAAAATGCTTTAATAGGGTTTACTGATGGTATTTTAAGTGCATTAAATGGCAAAAAAATTAGTACTGTGTTGGCACATGAAATTAGTCATATTAAGAACAATGATATAAAAGTGATGGGTATGGCAGACACCATAATGCGAGTTACACATATTTTATCTGGCATAGGTAAAATCTTATTAATTGTTAATATGCCACTAATTTTCGTTGGAAAAGGTAGTTTTTCATGGTTAGCAGTTGCCTTATTAATTTTTGCTCCAAACATCACAACTATGTTGCAGTTAGGTTTGTCGCGTGCCAGAACATACGATGCCGATGTTGGCGCAGTAGATTTGACTAAAGACCCTCATACATTGGCTTCGGCTTTGCAAAAATTAGAAAAATTACATACGAGATTGTTACAAAAATCATTTTGCCTGGACGGAAAGTTCCTGAGCCTTCATTATTGTGCACGCACCCGCATACAGAAGATCGTATAAAACGTTTACAGTTAATGGCAGAAGAGTTAACAAGATGAGCGCGAAATGCAACCTAGCAATTCATGGCACGCAGGGTTTTTGTCAAGCAATCAGGCGTGACAGCCACGCTGGCATCTTAGTGATTTATGGTTTTGACATTTTACTATTGTTAACTTATCTCAATTAATATTAAACCCCATGAACATTAAGCAAAGAGTTAGCGAAATTTTTGCACAAGAAGCAAAAGCCATTTCATCTATTCCAGTCGGTGATGAATTTGAACGTGCTGTTAAATTGTTACAAGGCTGTGAAGGCAAAGTGCTGACTACTGGTATGGGTAAGGCAGGCCATATTGCACATAAATTTTCTGCAACCTTGTGTTCAACTGGAACACCCGCTTCGTTTGTTCATCCTGGTGAGGCTGCACACGGGGATCTTGGTATTATTGAAGAAAACGATGCTATTGTGGCATTTTCTACTAGTGGAAAAACCAAAGAAGTATTAGATACGCTAGCAGCGGGTCGTGAACTCGGTTTGCATACCGTTATTGGTATTACTTCTCATCCTGATTCAGAGTTACGTGAGTTGAGTGATGTAGTGCTGGATATGGGCATTATTAAAGAAGTATGTAAGTTTGAGCTTACGCCAACCTCAAGTATGGCTGTGATGTTAGCTATAAGTGATGCACTAGCATTGTTATTAATGGAGTTGAATGGATTCACATCTGAAGACTTCGGCAAACGCCATCATGGCGGTTATTTGGGTAAAAAAGCGCGCAATTCTGTCTAGTGTTAAAAACGATGTTTGAAAATTTTCGTGTTAGGATATTCACGTCTAACGCAAAGCAGGGAGGTGTGTAATGCTTAAGAAAATAGTCTTTTTGCTCGCGCTATTCGTCGCTTCCAGTTTCTCGAATTCTTTTGCTGATGGTTCAGGAAAAGTTATTATTACACCAACGGCAACTTGTGCCGACCAAGCCTTGCAATTAAATGGTTTTGGTACCAGGAAAAAGCTTTTCATTAAGCTATATGTCGCATCACTTTATCTGCAAAAAAAATCAAATGATGGGAGTTTATTGCTTGAGATGGCGCAAGCTTCATGCATGCGTTTGCATATTACGTCATCAAAAATTACTTCAGAAAAAATGATCAAAGCCACACGTGAAGATTTTGAAACATCAACTCAAGGTAATACTGCACCGATTGAAACAGAAATTAAAACATTTTTATCTTGGCTAGAGCGGCCGATTAAAAAAGGTGATGAGTTCGAGTTTGCATTTATCCCGCATAACACAACGTATGTATCTAAGAATGGTTCACCACTCGGTATGATAGAAAGCAAAGAGTTCTCTATGGCTTTGTTTGGCATTTGGTTAGGTGATACGCCAGTTCAACAAAATCTAAAAGATAAATTGTTAGGGAAATAATATTTTCTTAGCAAATGTTACTCAAACATGCCAAATACAATTGCACATTTTGCGATAAATAAATTATTCAGAAGGACTTTAATAAGTCATGCGTATTTTAACTTTAGTGCGCCATGCTAAATCTAGTTGGAACGATGCAGATTTACGTGATTTTGATCGACCTTTAAATAACAGGGGTTTAAAAACAGCACCTGAGATGGGCAAGCGTCTTGCTGAAGCTGGTTATAAAGTTGATATCATAATTTCAAGCCCCGCGATAAGAG
>JABDMD010000068.1 GCA_013001685.1 Gammaproteobacteria bacterium
GCTTATTGCAGGATTAGTTGCAGTTACAATGACAGAAAGTACTGGTGCAACTATTTTTGGCTGGCTAGGCATGGATCTTTTGTGGGGGCGGTGGCCTTGGACCATACATTCTGCAGGATGGGGTATATTCTTTAACCTTGGTCTTGCCATTATTGTTTCAGCAATTACACAAAAAAGCGCCAGCAATAATATGGAACATAAAATGAAGTTTCATAATTATTTACGAGAACACACTTCACTAACCATGGCTCATCGTCAAAAATTAAAACCTATAGCTTGGATCATAACTTTAGTTTGGTTCTTCTTCGGAATCGGCCCAGGAGCAGTAATCGGAAACACTATCTTTGGCAATCCTAACGATGCCACTACTTGGATATTTGGCATGCCATCTATTTGGGCTTGGCAGTTACTTTGGTGGGCACTTGGTGTATTTATGATGTGGTTCTTAGCTTATAAGATGGGAATGTCGACGGTGCCAGACAAGAAGATAGAACCTCTGTATGACGATATTGGCGACGTACAAATCACAGAACGAGAAGCTGTTGATAAATCATAATAACTATAGCTAAAACAAAAAAGGCGTGCTACGGCACGCCTTTTTTATCCCCTACTAGTAATTAATAATTACGGTATCATGTTGTAAACATTGCGTATTATTATAAGTCTTGAATACATATTTTCTAATATCTTTTTTAATTTTAGCAACTCTGTTGTTCTTTCCTGTGAGTAAACTAATTTGGGTGATCAGTGTAAGACGCTTACAAAGAAAAACTAAAACAGAATTATCTCAAACTGAATTAGATGGTCAGCTAAAGCGTGCTCACATCTTAGCGATATTCGTTGTACTTATTTTTTCGTACTTATTTAATATCAGCATTGGACTGCGCCCTTAATGGAAAATACTCAGTACAAATTTCTAATGAAGATTGCATTAGGCCTTACCATAGCATGGATCACTTGGTCTTTATATGATGGAGCATTCAAAGAGAAGTTAGACGGAGAAAGCCATTACTATGCTGCAAATAAATATTTTGAGGATGGCAGATATGACAGTGCACTTAATTCATATCGCAAAGCACTAACAGAAAACCCACAACTTATTCATGCAAACCGAGGTATTGCACGTACATTAATGTTACTCGAGCAATACGATGAAGCATTAGGTGTATTTAACAAAGTAATTGAACAAGAGCCTGAGTTTAGTGCAAGTTATGCAAACCGTGGAATATTGCATGATCGTATGCAAAATTACACTGCAGCAATTGCAGACTATGAAAAAGCAATTCAACTAGACCCAGAGATTGCTGAAGGTCCAACGTGGTTAACAAGATTTCTTCGAAATCAAGCAGTTAAGCCTCCTACTATTTTAGATAGAATGAAGTATTTACAATCAGAGATGAGTAAACCAGAAGATCAACGAGTACTACAACTGCCAAAAAAAGATGAAGGACAAAGACCCTATAAACTTTAAATTAATTTAAATATATCTACCACCAGTACTCTGATACAAAACAACAAAGCAATACAACCAAACAATAATCGAACGAAATCACTTTCACCATTTTCATCACGATAGGTTAACCCATGATAAGCAATTGCGGCTGTTACGATTACAAAAAGCCAATCATACATAACCCTTAAAACCTTATCATTTAAATAAATATTTAATATTTTAAATTTTATAAAACTCAATTGCATTCATACATAAGATATTATTAACAGCTTCACTTTCAAATGCTTCTGTAACTAATTTGATATCATTATCATGATATGGCCTTGGTGAACGTGTTGATGGGAGGTCTGTTCCAAACATTAAACAATTAGGATTGATGGAATATATTTCTTTCAATGCTGTTACTACATCAAAATTTACCCTACCAAATCCTGATGCTTTAATATGGATATCATGCTCAGCTAATTTTAACAGTGTGCTAAAGCCAACTTTTGAAAGGCCTAAGTGATCAATACAAACTGCAGGTAAATTTATTATAATTTGATATAGATCAGATAAATCAGCAGAATCAATATATAATTCTATATGCCAACCTACTATTTCGAATATGCTCTTAGCAAATTTTTCTAAATATTGAAGTTGCTCTTTTCCACCACGCATTAAATTAATTCTAACTGCACGTACTCCTGCTTGATGAAGTGTAATGAGCTTATTTTCAGTTACTGTTGGAGCTAATTGAATTACCCCTACATATTTTGGGCCAAGCACTTCAAGAGCATCTAATAAGTAAGTTTGATCATAGGCTTGGAATGATCCGGACACTACAGCACCTCCTACAGGCTGTATACCATCCAAACGTGCCAAATAGTCATGAATGGTAAAAGGATCGGGAATATAGCCATTATTCTCCACAATAGGAAAACGTGGGTCTATAATATGAAAATGGGCATCAAATAGAGAATATTCTTTATTCAATTATATAGCCTCATATTAGAAACAGAAGAATAAGTATAATAAATAATATATATATGGAGGATGTTATGGCTGAAGAAACTAAAGCAAAACTTTTAAAAATCTTTTTAATAGTAACCGGTCTGTTTTTCATCTTTGGCGTTTTCGCAATGATGAATTATATTGCACCAGAAAGCTGGGGTTGGGGGCCAAGACAAAGCGAGTATGAACAAATGATCATTGTGATCTATGCAACACTCGGTGTGTTCTTGATTCTTGCAGCAAAAAACCCTAGCGAACATAGAAGTTTATTATGGTTCACGGTTTGGTCCAGTATTACTCACGGTGGCGTCATGTTATACCAAGCACTGGTTAGCGATGGACATGAGCATGCCAATTTATTTGGTGATATACCTGCGCTTTTTGCTGTCGCAATTGTTCTATGGTTCTTAATGCCAAAAAGAGCTTAATACAGTTCATTATAAGTATTGCGTCAGTCTATAGATTAAAAAGGTATTCTTAATCACGATTTAACTCTTATACGCAAAGGCTTAAAGAGTGAGAAATTTTGAGCTTATCATTTTTGATTGCGATGGTGTGCTTGTTGATAGCGAGAGAATCACCGCGGAGGTTTTCTCTAAGGTACTAAATGAAGAATGTGGGTTATCACTCAGTTTGGATGTATTGCTTGAAACTTTTATGGGGCAATCCTCGCAAAAGTGCTTAACAATAATAGAAAAAATGATAGGTCAGAAACCACCACTTGGTTTAGAAGCTCGCTATCAAAACGAGATAAACAATGCTTTACAGGAATCTGTTACAGCGATCACTGGAATTGAGAAAGCATTAGCAGAACTATCTATCCCTTATTGCGTTGCATCAGGTGGTACTCACGAGAAAATGCGGACTACGCTTGGTAAAACTAATTTATTAGGACAGTTTGAAGGAAAGCTCTTTAGTACTTCTGACGTACCACGCGGAAAACCATATCCTGATGTATTTCTACATGCCGCAAAAAGTATGCAATGCTTGGATCCTAACCGCTGTCTTGTTATCGAAGATAGCCCACTGGGTGTTGAAGGTGGAATTGCTGCAGGTATGACAGTGTTTGGGTTCGCAGACCTAATCAAAAAACAAAAGCTGATCGAATCTGGTGCGCACCATATAATTACTGAAATGAGTAACTTAGCGAAGGAAATAACTCTCTATGAGCATAGGATTCACTAATAATACATTTAAAGTACAATATAATTTATGAATCTATTTATAATTTGCGTATTTGTTGCAATAACTGCTCCACTAGCTGCTATTGCATTGGCATTAATTAAAATTGGCATTCAAGAAATATTCACTTACGCAGAGTATAAAATGAATAGAATTGGAATATTATTTATCCTACTAAGTTGGTTTATATTCATGCCAATAATGGTTTTATTAAGTCTTTTCGTTGGGCTATATAAATATACTGTTGTTAGTTTCCCAAAGCATCAAAATCATAAACAAGGATCTTACTAGCTAAAGGCATTAGTACTGTTTTTACTGCATTTTTATGGTCAGGATGAAATAAATAACGCTGCATAGCTGCTTTACTATCAAAAACCATATATAAGCCAACGTCAAAGCTGTCATCTACGATCTTTCTATCACTTGGAATTGATTTTCCAACCCGCATCTCTTGAATATATGGGATTTCTTTTAACTGATTCGAAACATCAATCACTTGTTGAATATGCTCTGCATTTCCAGACTCATTTAACCAAATTAGCACAATATGTACGACTGTATTTTCTTGAGTTTTAGATGTTTTAGACGATGCACAAGCTGATAAGGTCACACACAGTATCATTATACTTATATAAATGCGTATCATGAGTCTTGTTTCTTTATAGCAGTAATTGGTAACCATATAGTTGCGACTACACCTGTTTGATCATTATTATTTTCAATAGTTATATGTCCTTGATGAAACTCCGCAATTAAACGTGCAATATATAAACCTATTCCTAAGTGAGTCTCACTTTTTTCAGAACTTTTTTTATGAGCTTGCTCACGCACTGAAACCATTGATTCAAACAATCTACCTTGCATCTCTTCAGACAATAATGGTCCTTTATTGATTATAGTAAGCCTTGCTTGTCCCATTTCTTTACTAAGCATTATCTTTATCGGGTCTTTGTTATGACTGAATTCAACTGCATTCGCTACTACTTTATCAATTAATTGGGCAATATTTTCTGGCACCCCATCTACTTGCAAATCTGTTTTACAGATATCAGTTTCAAATATATATTCATTATATGCAGCTCTATAGCCTTCCGTACATCCCTGCACTAGTTTAGTTAAATTAAAAACTTCTTTTTCACTTGACTGCAATGAATGCTCTAGACGTGTGGCTTCACTCATATTAGTTAGAATGGTATTCAATCTTTTAATACCTTCTTGTGCACGTTGCATATAAACTTTAGCTTCTTCATCCTGCTCTAGCATTGCCAGGTTATCTAAAGAAGAACGCACTACTGTAACTGGTGTGCGAAATTCATGTGAAAGTCGCGAAGTCATATTTTCTAAATAGCTATTGTACTGCCCTAATCTACTTACAATATTTGAAAAACTTCTTGAAAGATCTCCAATCTCATCGTTCACACCTGAGCCTTTAAAAGCAGTATGAATACGCCCATGTTCATCTATAGCATGTTCAGCTTGGCTACGAAGTTTACGTATTCGATAAGAAATTCTTGAGGCAAACAGAAATAACGCCAAAGTGCTTAACAGCATCACTGCTAGAATTACGCTAAACAATCTTTCCAAAGCTTTATTTCTGATAGTGCGAATACCATTGGTAGTTTCTTCTGCAACCACCACACCTAAAACTTTTTCATCGACCCAGATTGGATGAGCAGCGGACAACACAACTGCTTTCTTATCTGGAGTTAGGTACCATGAAGACTTAACTTCGCCAAGAATAGCGTCATCAATTTGTGATCCAGCAAGTTCTGTAGCTTCTTCAAGTTCATCTATAAAATCCTGCGGTGGACGCGTAAGCAGCTGATAATAGATAGGGTGCAAATATTTTTTTTCCAATCGCTGCAGCCAAGATAAAGAAGCTCGTTTATAATTTACTTTATCGTGCACAACTCCAGTTGCAGAACGGATGTCACCGATTCGAGCCAGGACGCGACGATGAGAATCAATTACCCAGATTCTTGAGTTAGATCGTGCTAAACCTTTTAGAATTTGCTCAATTTCTGGTGATGGTACTAGTACCGTACCCAGTTGATCAGAATGCTGTGTATTTGATGTACCAACAATGTAATTAGTCTTACGAGTTAAACTGCTATCGACATCATAAATGGCAAAACCTAATTTATTACCAATCATCTCAAGAGGGATGCGCAGTTCAACGTTGTAACCTTTAGGTGTTTCTACCCAATTACCCTGGATCTTGCTCTCATGCTGAATTGGATAAACACTCCCTTCCTCAGACTTAGTTAAATATGCATTAATCCAGCCAGGGTTTTCATTAGAGATGATATAACGTTGAAATTGGTCTTCTTTATCTAAAAATGCTACCTGAATATTGTCATTGCGATGTACATTAAATGTGTTTACTTTTTTATATACAATGTAATCATCAATAACTTCAAACATTACGTATAAATAATCCTCGTATTTAACCACCATATGATTAAAACTGAGTGACTTAGAATCGTAACTGTCTTTATTTTCTAGCACATAGTCATCACTATAAAAATGCGGCTCATATTGAAAACTTAGCCACTCTTCAAAATTGCCATCCAATTGAATTGGCTCTGAAACATCGATTGCATATAAGTCTCTTCCTTGACGTACATCGCTTAAAAAACTTGCTTGTGCATTAAAGAGATTAGGTCGCTCATGTAAAGCTGTTGCTGCTGCACTTACTGTCCCCACTAAAGTTTGCTCTTGGCCTTTGCGCAGATATTTTTCCATTTCCCACACATATTTGTAACCTAACCAAGGAATGGCAAATAAGAAACTAGACAAAAAAACTAATTTTATGCGCAAGCCTAATCGTGGCTTTAGAAGACTCATGTTATTTATTTAGCACCAGTATTCCAACGATAGCCCATACCATAGACCGTATCAATACAATCAAATTCCGAATCTATTTGAATAAACTTTTTACGAATACGTTTTATATGCGATGTAATGGTACTATCATCGACCACCATTTGAGACTCTTGCATAAGTTGTTGGCGATTTTTTACATGACCCGTATATTTAGCTAAGGCGTGCACCATCCAAAACTCAGTTACGGTCAAATCTACATTTTGCTCTTGCCACTTAGCAATCATTCGTTGTGTGTCCATACTCAAATCACCTTGCTGTAACAAAGCTTCACTTGTTATAGGTTCACCCATTACATCCTGACGACGAAACAAGGCTGCTATACGTGCAAGCAAATGCGGTAAACTAATATCTTTGGTTAAGTAATCATCTGCCCCAATACGCAAACCGCTCACGGTATCTACATCACTGTCACGTGCAGTTAAAAAAATAATTGGTAAGGTTTCTGACATGGCTCGTAATGAACGGCAAAGTGTAAATCCTCCATCGACTTCATCTTCTAAACCTATATCAATAATCGCTAGGTCTGGTAGGCGCTGTTCGAACACTGCCATAGCATCTTTTCTATTTGCAAAGGTCTGTACGCTATAACCTTGCTTACGTAGAATATCTGCATAGTTTTCCCTTAACGCAAATTCATCTTCAATAACTGCAACACGACGACTCATGATTCTTACTTTTATATTTGTATTGAACTAGCTAAAACTATACGGATTAATTTCTGCAAAACCAGCCATTGAGCTTAATTGCCTTTTTCTCGCCACATTTAAGCAGCAAATCGACGGTTTTCTCACTCAAAAACGTCATAAGCGTTTTATTTAATAACCTCAACGCAACAACAGACCTGAAAGTCTTTAACATCACAACATGAGGCCAATTATGAAAATGACTCTACCGACAACCGCATTAGCAATTTCCTTAGCTCTCCCTCTAACAATTTCACCCGTATATGCAAATAACTCTCCTGATGAGGCAAGCAATAGTCACGCAGAACAAGGCATTGGCTTTGGAGCAGGCGCAACAGTTGGCGGCCTGGTCGCCGGACCGGTAGGAATAGTAACCGGCGCACTCATTGGTAGTTTAATTGGCCAAAATGTTACTAACGAAAATAAGGTAAAACAATTATCCAGCTCAAATGATGAGCTTGAAAACAAACTTGATACTTCATCAAAACAACTCAAAACTTTAAATGACATAAATTCACAACAGTCTATTGTACTAAATGATGCACACAGCACTATTGAAAAGTTATTTACAAATAATCAAGAACTCAAAAACCATGCGCTCAATTTCGATGTGCAATTTCGTACTAACTCAATCGACATTGAAAAGCAGTACCAAAATTATTTAAAAGAATTAGCAAACACTCTTAACACAACACCAAATATAGGCATTGAAGTGGCTGGTTTCGCAGATCGTATGGGCGATGAAGATTACAATATGCAGTTATCAAATCAACGTGCTATGCAGGTAAAAGAATTCCTCATCGAACAAGGCATCGAAGAAGAGCGTATTACTACCATAGCGCATGGCGAAACCCAACCATTATACCCTGAAGAAAATTTAGAAAATAATTTTTTTGATCGACGCGTTACGGTTTTCATAATACCAATAGAGATTAGCACTAAGAATATTGCAGAAGAAATCGCAGCTGCAGAAGAAGAGTTATCCGTCGCCATTAAGAAGCAATAATTTTGACCATAAGGGAAACCTCATGCACTCAGTTGAAATAAATGTAACGAACTCTAAATTCGCACACTCAATAATTTCTTCTCCTCCATCTGGCAGTCTACGGACTGCCTTTTTTTCGCTGCTTTTCATTTTTACTGTATTCAACTTTTTTACAACAAGCCAAGCAGATCATGATGGTTTTGAAGAAACTGTAACGATTAATGATGCCGAAAGCGGAAGCTTATTAATAGAAACCAACCAAGTAGGTCAATACTATCTAGCACCTACCGTAGATACCGATGTTCAGATGGATATCAATGGACTGATTGCTAGAATAAATGTCACTCAGCATTTCACTAATCCTTCAACAGAATGGGTAAATGGAATTTATGTATTTCCTTTGCCTGAGAACGCAGCTGTGGATCATATGAATATGATCATTGGTAAACGTATCATTGAAGGTAAAATAAAAGAAAGAAAACAAGCGAAACAAATCTATGAACAAGCTAAACAACAAGGTAAAAAAGCCAGTTTAATTGAACAACAACGACCAAATATTTTCACAAATTCAGTTGCTAATATTGGGCCAAATGAAAAAGTATCTATTTCTATTCAATATCAACAAACACTTAGTTATGACCATCGCCAATTCTCTATTCGTTTCCCTATGGTGGTTGGTATTCGCTATATCCCTGGTACGCAAAAAGTAGAGGGGTTTAATGGTTTGGGTTGGGCCATGAATACCAATCAAGTTCCTGATGCCAGAAGCATTACTCCTCCAGTTACAGACTCTGATCAAGGACACAATAGCCCTGTTTCAATCAACATCAACCTAGAAGCTGGTTTTCCAATAGTAAATTTAGAAAGTCGTTATCACCCTATCAACAAACAAATAAATGAAGCAAATCAATATCAAATTCAATTAGCCAATCAAACAACTCCTGCAAATCGTGACTTTGAACTAACCTGGCGACCACAAACCACACACGAACCTCAAGCTGCACTATTTACCCAAGATAAAGATAATGATCGATATGCTCTACTGATGTTGATGCCACCCGAAGTAGATTGGAGCAAGCAGCAAACTTTAGCCAAAGAAATGATTTATGTAATCGATACCTCTGGCTCTATGTCTGGTGAATCCATGCAACAAGCCAAACAAGCTTTATTGTTAGGTTTAAGCCAGCTTAAAAGCGAAGATTGGTTCAATATAATTCAATTTAATTCCTACACAGAAGCTTTTTCTGAACAAGCATTACCCGCTAGAGAAAACAACATTGAACGTGCTAAATCATATGTTCATTCCTTACATGCAGATGGTGGTACAGAAATCGCGGCCGCACTAAATACCGCGCTATCTAATGTCAGCAAAAGTGAACGCATACGCCAAGTGATATTTTTAACTGATGGTAGTGTAGGCAATGAAAAGCAGTTATTTAAAATAATTAAACGAAAATTAGACAACAGCCGCTTATTTACTGTTGGGATTGGTTCTGCTCCGAATAGCTATTTCATGAGTGAAGCTGCATCCCTAGGCAGAGGCACTTTCACCTATATTGGAAAAATAGAAGAAGTACAGGAGAAAATATCACAATTGTTTCAAAAATTAAATCATCCTGTATTAAGTGATGTAGAAATGATTTGGAAAGATGAGAGTGATATCGATTATTGGCCCAACCCAATTCATGATTTATATATCGGCGAACCTCTTATTGTTAGCCTTAAGCTCCCTAAAGACCAGAAACAATTAATTATCAAAGGCAATACTAGTCAAACCGAATGGTCAACCAAGCTGCCGATCACAAATGGCGGAAAAGCGACGGGGTTAAATGTTTTATGGGCACGAAATAAAATTCAAAGTTTAAGCCAAAAAATAAGTCATGGCGCAGATCCTGAAAAAATCAAACAAGTGATTACTGAGCTTGGACTTGAGCACCATATAGTAACTAAACATACGAGCTTAGTCGCAGTGGATGTAACACCCACCAAACCAAGTGATATAGCAAGCAAAAATAAAGCCGTGCCAGTTAAAAAACCACATGGGTGGAATATGAAAACTCCAGGCAACATACCGCAAGGAGCTACCTCTTCACAAATGAATTTAGTTCTAGGCATATTGTTGCTAATAATAGGTTTTATGTTACGAAAATATGTCTTTAAGTAAGCCTATATGGCTAAAAAAACTTAGTGCATTAGCCATTATTGTGGCAGGTTGCTGGCAATTTGGTTCGGGTAGTTATATTTATGCCAAAGCTCAATTTGCTCAATACTTATTAAACAATGCTTGGTCGAAGACTTTGCAGGGAGAAACTAAAGTTAAGCCATGGGAATGGGCTGATACCCATCCTGTTGCAAAAATTACATTTAACAAAGGTCAGGAAGATTATATCGTACTTGCAGGCGGAACGGGTCGCACTATGGCATTTGCTCCAGGACATGTTAGTGCAACACCTCTACCAGGCAATGGGGGGAATAGTGTAATCGTTGGTCACCGAGATACACACTTTACGGTGTTAAAGGATTTGAAATTCGGTGATGAAATTCGTGTGCAAACACTTAACAAGCAGATAAATTACAAAGTAGCCAATACATTCATTGTGGACCAAAGCCAATCTGAAGTAATGCAAGATTTTGGCTTAGAACAACTTACATTAATAACTTGTTACCCTTTTGATGCTATCCATACAGGTGGACCTTTACGTTATGTAGTACAAGCAGAATCTATTTAACTCTGATTATCGAATAGATATATATTTATTCTATTAAATTTCAGAATATATTGTTTTCTTATGTCTGAATAACAATTTTCCTGCTGTATGTGATATTTCAGGACTAAATACTAAACCCATTCTATTTTCTACAATATCTATAAGCAGATCAGATATCTCATCGGAAGATTTTGCATGCTGCAAACAATTAAGAACCTCTTCTACATAATTTTGATATTCTGTTCGCGCAAAAGGCTCACCTTTAAAACCAAAAGGATCCCATATATAGAAAAGCACTTCATCTACACGTCTTTCGAGCTCACTTTCTTGAGAATTATCCATACTTACTTCATGTACATATCAACAATTGTCTTATTTGCAACCTCTGCAGAAAATCCAATAGTTTCTGATAGCGTTGGATGTGGATGTATCAATTCTGCAATATCATTTACAGTAGCACCTACTTTAATAGCTAATGCTACTTCTGAAATCAATTCACCGGCATTAGATCCAACTATTCCTGCGCCGATGATCTTATTTGTTTTCGAATCATAAAGAATTTTAGTCAACCCTTCTTTCCTATCAATACTCAATGCCCTTCCACTTGCTGACCAAGGGAAATGCGCAGTTTCATAATTGACATTTAATTGCTTAGCATTGGACTCTGTTAGACCAACCCATGCGATTTCAGGATCAGTATATGCAACTGACGGAATTAAACTATCATCAAATTTACTATCCATACCTGCAATAACTTCTGCGGCAACCTTACCCTCATGAGCAGCTTTATGCGCAAGCATCGGCTGACCAACAATGTCGCCAATAGCAAATATATTTTTTACATTCGTGCACATTTTATTATCTGTTGGAATAAATCCTTGATCATCCACCTTTACACCTGCTTTATCTGCATCGATCATATTGCCATTAGGTCTTCTTCCCACGGCAATGAGCACTTGATCAAAAACATCTTTATTCTGTGCTATATCGCCCTCATATCTAACGTACATTCCATTAAGAGTTGACTCTATACTTGAAACCTTTGTACCCAGATAAATATTCTCATACATATGTTGAATACGTTGATGTAATGGTTTGACTAAATCTGCATCTGCTCCTGGTATTAGCGAATCCAAAAATTCTACAACCGTAACTTTTGAACCTAGTTCGTGATATACCGTAGCCATTTCCAAACCAATAATTCCACCTCCAACCACTAGTAAACGGTCTGGAATGTTGTTTATTTCTAACGCTTCGGTTGAAGTTAACATTCGGATATCTTCATGCGGAAAATCAGGTATCTCTATTGCTTCAGAACCTGCAGCAATGACAGCATTTTCAAAGTCTATTTTGTATGAATTCCCATCTGGAGATTTTAATTTCAACTGCGTCGATGATATAAATGCAGCTTCTCCGCTTACTATTTTTACATTACGTTTCTTCGCTAAATTTTGCAGTCCACTTGTGAGTTGATTTATAACCTTATTTTTCCAATTTCGCATTGCCTGAACGTCTATTTCAAGACCAGTATACTTTAGGCCCAACTGAGCCATTTCTTTTGTCTCACTAATTACTTTTGCAGCATGCAATAAGGACTTAGAAGGAATGCATCCCACATTCAAACATACTCCACCAAGTGTTGTATAACGTTCGATTAATACCACCTCTTTACCAAGATCTGCTGCTCGAAAAGCTGCAGAATATCCACCAGGCCCTGACCCTATAACTACAACTTGAGTGGATAAGTCTTTATCAATACCACCTGAAACAGGTGAATCATTCTCTGATGTTACCGCTTCATCAGATTCTATTGTTATAAGCACTTGATCTTCTGCTACACGATCACCTGCGAAAGAAATTACTTCTTTAACTATACCACTGACAGGCGCAGCAATATCTATAATTGTTTTTTCAGTTTCTATCGCAATTAAATTATCACCTTGTTCAACCTCAAGGCCAGGTGAAACAAAAACCTCTGTTACAGGTACGTCACTTACACCTGATAAATCAGGCGTTTTAACTTCTATAATGTTACCCATAGCTAGGACTGATTATTTTCGCAGCTCTCGATTAAATCATTGACGATCGATGGATTTACTAAAGTGGAAGTATCGCCAAAGTCTGAAAAATCATTATTTGCAATTTTCCGTAGTATGCGTCGCATTATTTTACCGCTGCGTGTTTTAGGTAACTCGGTCGCACAGTGAATTACATCCGGTTTTGCTACTGCACTGATTTGATCACGAACCACCTGTCTTAACTCATTATGCAAATCTTCGCTCGACTGTGCATTTTGATTCATTGCAACAAATGCATAAATTCCTTGACCTTTTACAGGATGTGGAAACCCAACTACCGCCGCTTCAGCAACATCGATATGTTGTATCAATGCACTTTCAATTTCTGTAGCCCCAAAAAGATGTCCCGAAACATTTAAGGTGTCATCTGCACGACCGGTAACGCGAACGGTTCCATCTTCCGCAATTAGCGCACGATCACTTGGATAGTAGTAGCCACCTTTATCACAGCTCGTAAAATAGGTTTCTTCAAACCTTTTTTGATCCCCATAAATAGTCAACATTTGCCCAGGCCACGGCTGTTTTATCACTAAGTTTCCTGATCTCTCAGTGGTTAAATTTTCATTGTCATCTACTAGTGATGGTTCAATTCCAAGAAATGGATGTGCGTTAGTCCCACATTGATCAGTAACTTCATCTGGCAATTGAGAAATTAATACACCTCCTGTTTCTGTTTGCCACCATGTATCGATTATTGGACACCGCTTCTTGCCAATTCTTTCAAAATACCAATTCCAGGTTTCAACATCGATTGGTTCACCAACTGTTCCCAATAAACGTAAACTTTTAAGAGAATATTTATTCACCGGTTCGTTACCAAATGCAGTTAAGGTCCTAAGTATCGTAGGCGCTGTATAAAAAGTATTAACTTTATATTTGTCAATGATCTGCCAGTAACGACTTGCATCAGGATAGGTTGGCACTCCTTCAAACATTAATGTGGTAGCACCATTTGATAAAGGACCATAAAGAACATATGAATGGCCTGTCACCCAGCCCAAATCTGCAGTACACCAATAGATATCATCATCCTGATGATCAAATACATACTTATACGTCATACAGACATGTAATAAATATCCTGCTGAGCCATGTAAAATACCTTTAGGTTTACCTGTTGATCCAGATGTATAAAGAATAAATAACGGATCGCTAGAATGCATTTCCTCAACTGGACAATTATTAGAAACTTGTGTTATTTCATCGTGATACCAGACATCACGGCTATCTAGCATTTGTGTTTTACTATCCGTACGCTTAACTACAATTACTGAATTAACTCCAGGACAGCTTTCTAGTGCTTGATCGACTATATTTTTTATCGGTACGATCTTACCGCCACGTAATCCTTCGTTTGCGGTTATAACTATTTTACATTCTGCATCTTGAATTCTGTCACTGAGTGATTTTGCGGAAAACCCTCCGAATACTACTGAATGCACTGCACCTATTCTTGCGCAAGCAAGCATGGCTTCTGCAGTCTCCACAATCAGTGGCATATATATACAAACCCGATCACCTTTTTTTACATTTTTATTTTTCAATACATTAGAAAATTTGCACACTTCTTCATGCAATTGCTTATATGTAACTTTTTTAGTCTCGCTCGAATCATCACTCTCCCAGATAATTGCAACTTTATCGCCATGCTCTTCTAGATGACGATCAATACAGTTATAAGCAACATTGATCTTGCCACCATTGAACCATTTAGCATGCGTTCTGTTAGCATCTTGATGCATAACTTCAGTCCAAGGCTTAATCCAATGCAGAAAATGTTTAGCCTGTGAATCCCAAAATGCTTCAGGATTGCTTAACGACCACTGATACAACGCATTATAATTAGATTCTGAAAATAATGTGTTCATAGATTTTTTATTGATTAAATAATATCTTTATTTTCTTCGGAATAATTTTAATAACTTAGATAATGGAGACACTTTTGATGTTAACGCAAGCACCTCATCATTAATCAAAGCTGTGCCTTCTACTTTTACTGGTCTGATTAGCATATCCATCACCGGGCATTGTTTTTCAACATCCTCAACAAGATCTCGGAGAATTTTTGTTGATTCAGAACTTACAATTTTTGTTTCGTAACTAATGTTTGAAAATCCTGGGTAAACAGTTTTTTGCTCTTCTTTAATTCCCAATAAACCTCTTACATTCAGATGGGCCTTTAATGTCACCTCGCACTCTTCTAACTCTATTCCTCGTGTAGCTGCTAAAGCGGAAAACATAATGATTTGACATGATCCTAATGCAGCTAGGACTAGCTCTACAGGGCTTGCACTTAAGTCATCGCCACCGAATGCAGGAGGCTCATCTACTAAGAGTTTATGCGCTCTACGTATCTGGTTCTTGCAAAGCGTTCCGCCTTCCCATTTTGAATTTACATAGTATTTAAAATTTCCAAAATCTTTATCTTGGTTAGCATTATTAATTATTTTACCAACTGCAACCTTTACAACTTCTAGGCTTTTAATATTTTCATCATTCATATATTTATTATTTATTATTTATAAATGAATATCTGTATGACACCATAATGGCGAAAATTAATATTGGCTGTAAAACTTATTTTTATGACTTAATAAGTAACTATAAATTGAAGTATTTATATATTGACTAAGCAACCTTATCTTCATGTGTCAACATTTGCTTATTAACAATAGTTGAGCTATTAATTTCCACCTTTCTAGTCAACATATCTAATACTGGACACTGTTTTTCAACAGTTTTAATTAAATTCGCAAGCTCATCACGAGAAGCATCACTCTTTAATGTTGTTACATAATCTATACTTGTAAACCCAGGACAAGATGCTTCTTCTCCTTTAACACCTAACATTCCCCTAACATCTAATTCAGCCTTAAGTTTTACATCACATTCTTCCAGCTCAATATTCATCCTTGAAGCGGTAACAGAATACATAATTTCTTGACATGTGCCCAAGGCCACAAGAACCAGTTCCACCGGACTTACTCCTAAATCACAGCCGCCTAAAATAGGCTTTTCATCTATTACTAAATTATGTTCATTACGCACTCTTGCTTTACATAACACACCCCCTTCCCAATGTGTATCTACAGTGTAGTTAAACTTGCCAAAGTTAGAGTTTTTTGATGTTTTATTTAAAAGATTTTGTACTGAATCTTTCAATCCCGTTAGATCTCTTATATTTTCTTGACTCACGTTGTTCGCCTCTAATAAAAACTACTAAGTTACTGAATATACTTGCAATTTATAGGCCAGTTAGGGAAAATAAGATAAACTGCTGATTAGAATTGAGTTTACACACGCTAGAGTTTTAGTACCTTGCATACCTACTCATAACGTTTCATAAGCACTATTCAATCATGTCCAAAACGAAACATTTTAAATACTTATCTAGAATCACGATTAGCATTTCATTATGCTAAAGACGGATTTCAATTATCTTTCTAGCAATTAACTAGACTGTTTCTGGATCACACCCATAAACATCTAACATTCTGAATTGATATTTATCATGTTCCTTATCATAAAAGTACCAATCTAATGCTTTGTTCATTATTGAGTAGGATAAAGAATTCCAGGGAATATCTTGTTTTTGAAAATATCTAGTCTCGGAACTCTCTTCAGTCGTGCTTGCACAGTCATTTTCTGCTTTACCACGAAAAATAAAATAAACTTGGTTGATATTTGGACAGGAGAACACTGCATATAGACTCATCTTTTTTACTGAAACTTTTGTTTCTTCTTCTGTCTCACGAATAGCCGCCTCTAAAACGGTTTCATCATTTTCCATATAGCCAGATGGCAGTGTCCAGAAGCCAAAGCGTGGTTCTGTAGCTCGTTTGCACAGAAGTATTTTGTCATTACAATCAATTATACTGCCAACCAGTATTTTTGGATTTTGATAATGTATTAATTGGCATTCATTACAGATACTTCGCTCAATTATGTCCCCATCAGGCACATAACGCACAAGTTCTGCACCACAATTACTGCAATAGTTTAATTTAGGTGTTAGAAATGTAGATATTAGCTAGCCCTTTCATTGTTTTGAATGCACAAATAGCTCTTATTATTCTTGGTTACAATAAACACTAGTCGTCATATAAATTGGTATAAGTATCCATACCAACTCCACCATGATATTTTGGAAATGCAGCAGCAATGTTAGTGACATGTTTATTTGGCATTTCATTCCAAACTTCTTCTGCTGCTTCCATATCTAGCAACTGCATTTCTTCATTATCATCATTTTGTAAAAAATAATTCGAATTTAATGCTCTAAATAAATACTTTCCGTTCGTATCGTAAGCAAGTAATGTTGATGTATCTGTTCTATAAGTCTCTTCATCAAGGACTTGTTGTAGTATTTTATATTTAGGATTGTTTTCTGACATTATTTCTCTCCTAGATTTTTATCGATTTAACTAGTTTTAAGATTAACTAGCTTTTTTTAACAACGGCTTTCTGCCGATTGCTGGTCCTCTCGCACCAACGAGACTTGTTTTATCCTCTGGCAAAATTCTGGCAAAATTTACAATTGACTCTGCAAGTTCTCTTAAGCGATCAAGAACCTCTTGGCTAACAAGATCTCTATTAGAGTAATGATCATTATTAGCATAGACACTTCCAGGAATGGCATGTGCGAGAAAAAATCCTAGCAAAGGTTTTAGTTCATGCTCCAAAGCCAAATAATGATGATCACTGCCACCCGTAGCAATTAAACCTACCGGTTTACCCATCAATGCATCATTAGGGATTAAGTCGAAAACGTTTTTTAACAGCCCAGTATAGCTCCCTCGATACATTGGCGTACCAAATATCAATGCATCTGCAGCAATAATTTTGTCAATGATTAGCTTAGCATCACCTTCATATTTTGCTGGATCTCTTCCGTCACAAAACTGTATATCAAGCTCACCAATACTAATTACTTCAATATTGATTGAATTGTCATATTGATAGGCAAAATCAAGTGCTTTTTCGATAGCTACAAATGTCTTTTGACTTACACCTCCAGATATTCCTAGTAATTTCATAACAACTACCTCCTGAATAAAACCTGAAAACCGCAAGAGAAAAGGAATTCCAATTTCTTCCTTTTCTCAGCGTTTCTCATTTTCAGCTTTTTTATAAATGAAAAATTACATTTACTAAACAATTTAGAATTTTATTTGCTTAGTTTAAGCTGATTTCTTTTTACCGTATGACTTACCTTTACGGAGATCTTCTTCTTTTTCACGCACTAATGGAATAACTTTTTCGCCAAAAGCTTTTAAGTCCGTGTTGTAGTGCAAGAAGCCACATAAAATAACTTTCATACCAAGTTGTCTAAGCTCAATAATGCGATCAGCAACGGTTTCTGGTGTTCCAATTAAACCAGTCTTAAATCCATCGTTATATTGAACCAAGTCTTCAAATGATGAATTCGCCCACATGCCTTCACCTTCTGCTGAGGATCGTCCAGCATTCTTAACCGCTTCACCGAAACCCTTAACCGCTTCTACATCAGCATTGACGATAATTTCACGCAAGGTATC
>JABDMD010000080.1 GCA_013001685.1 Gammaproteobacteria bacterium
GTATAGTCTTTTAGATATACCGCTTGTGGCTGTCCTTCTTTCATAATGCTAACCCTAACCTATTAGAATCACTTTTGTTAAGTACTCTTTATAAATAAATTGGAAGCCATGTCTGAACAAATAACGAATATTGCTGGTTATCAATTCACTACAATTGATGACGTAACAAAAGTTTTTAAGAATACTCGGGAGATTTGCAGTGAAACCCACATAAAAGGCAATATTTTTATTAGCCCTGAAGGAATCAATCTTGGTTTAGCGAGCACTCAAAGCGATATTGAATATTTTTTACAAAATCTCGATAGCTTATGTGGTTTGAATAATTTGTTGCTTAATACTACTTACTCAGACTACATTCCTTTTAAAAGATTATTAGTGAAAATAAGAAGTGAATTAGTTCCTACTAAGCCACTTCCAAGCGATCACCCAAGTTCTTCTACAACTAAGCCATTACTAAAAAATATTGACTCTGTTGAACAAAATGCAAAATACTTAAGCAATGATGAACTTAAAGAATGGTTAGATGCGGGAAAAGATATCATCTTACTAGATATGCGAAATGAATTTGAAGTAAATTTAGGTTCATTTGAAAACGCCACCCATCTTGCAATAAGAAATTTTAGAGACATTATCCAACTTGAATCTAAAATCAATGAACTTCCAAAAGATAAACCCGTAGTTACTTTTTGCACGGGAGGTATACGTTGCGAAAAGGGTGCAAACATTTTGGCAAATAATGGTTTTGATCAAGTATTCCAGCTAGAAGGTGGAATCATTAAATATATTGAAAAATATAAAGACCAGCACTGGCGTGGCGAATGTTTTGTATTTGATGATCGAGTTTGTTTAGATTCTAATCTGCAGCCTAGTGATACTAAGATTTGTCGCCATTGCCAAATAATCATTTCAGATACTGATAATGAATACTGCGAGGATTGTGCGCATCTTGCCTAGGCCCAGCAAATGGAACTCGTCGATATAGGATTTAATTTTACTAGCAGCGCATTTCGCAAAGACGCTGATCAAGTTGTGAAGCGCGCTATACAAGCTGGAGTAAAACACTTCGTACTGACAGGCTCTGATATTGAAGAAAGCGAACATGCTGCAGAACTTGCTGCACAATACGAAGGCATGGTTTCAACTGCTGGTGTACATCCACACCTTGCCAAACAATGGCAAGAAGATAGTTGCACAAAGTTAAAAAAACTTGCAGTACAAAGACGGGTAGCAGCAATTGGGGAAGCAGGCTTAGACTACAATCGCAATTACTCAACACCAGAGCAACAACGTATAGTCTTTGAAGCACAATTAAGGCTTGCTGTTGAGCTTAAAATGCCAGTATTTTTGCACGAACGCGATGCACATGAAGATTTTGCAAAAATACTTTCCAAACACCGGCCAAATTTAAGCAAAGTAGTTGTACATTGTTTTACCGGCACTAATGAAGAACTAGATACTTATATAGAGTTAGATTGCCACATAGGTATCACCGGTTGGATTTGTGATGAGCGACGCGGTCACCATCTGCATAAATCGATTAAAAATATTCCTGCGAATAGATTAATGATCGAGACAGATGCTCCTTATTTATTGCCTAGAGATTTACCGAAAAATAAATACCCTAAACCCGATGGTAGGCGCAACGAACCTGCCTATTTACCCCATATTCTCACCACTGTTGCCAAATGCCGTAATGTTAGTGTGGAACAAACTGCACAAGAAACGACTCTAACAGCCAAAGACTTTTTCTCGATCAATTAAGAAAGCTTTCATTTCCAAACCTATATTTTCTTTTCTAAACCTATATATGGTATAAATTTTCTATGACAATCCAAGCCAACATTGAAGCAAAAATCACCGACGCATTGCAACCCGAATATTTAGAGGTTGCAAATGAGAGTCATATGCATAATGTGCCCCCTGGTTCTGAATCACATTTTAAAGTTACTGTAGTTACTACAGAATTTGATGGCAAGATGTTGGTTGCAAGACATCGAATACTAAATCAATTGTTGAAAGATGAACTTAATGGGCCTGTGCATGCACTTTCACTAAACACCTTAACCCCAGAGGAGTGGCAGGAGAAAAATGGCGAAGTTAGAAAATCACCGCCATGTCTCGGCGGCTCAAAAGCTGGGAAATAATTCTCTGATTTTTCAGGCCTCTAATGAAATTAACGTTTCCTCTATGGTTTCTTCCATAATCGGATAAGCAAACGTCGCATGAAAATTGTAGCGCTGTTTTAGCTTTTCAAACTGATGCAGGTATTCTTTTTCATAGAAAACGATAAGTTTGATATTGGCATTGCGTTGCGCAACTGCAATTAATGATTCTAAACTACTGGTACGATCTCTGAAATCTGACTGATAGTTAAACTCTGCTACTACAACCGCTGGCTTCATTTTCTTCAAAGCAACTAATGCCTTACGCATGCTATATACCACTATTGGCTCATAACCATGCTTCTTATAAAGTGGGCTCAAATTTGGGTAACCACCAAGCTCGATTATAGACAGTAAGGACTTCTCATTAGCCATGCTAATTATAATTATAACTAGAGGTTAGTAATGTTTAATATCAAATTCGCTATTTGTGAGCTTTTGAATATCACCATAATGCAATTTGAATTTATTACCTTGGCGCTTATCCTCAAAATAACGTAGTAGACTTTCTCGAATTACAGGAAAAGCTAAATCATCCCACGGTATTTCTGTTTCATCCATCAGTGCAACTTCTAAACTTTCAATTCCAGGTCTTGCTTTACCAGCAACTAAATCGGCGCGAAACATTACATATACTTGGCTTATATGCGGCAAGTTATACATTGTGTATAAACTCAAATTGGATACTTCAGCTGTCGCTTCTTCTTGAGTTTCACGAGCAGCAGCAGCATGTACCGTCTCTTCATTTTCCATAAAACCTGCCGGTAAAGTCCATTTTCCATATCGCGGTTCAATTGCACGTTTACACATTAGAATTTTGTCCTGCCACTCTGCGATACAACCAACAACAATTTTAGGATTATGATAGAAAATTTCTTCGCACGAAGAACATACAAAGCGCAAACGATTGTCGCCTTCAGGTATGGACTGTGTGATGTTCGCAGAACCGCAATTACTACAAAATTTCAAATTTATTCCTAACGATTGAAGTGATTTCAACCATAACAGAATCAGAATAAATGGTTAAGAACGATAAGTAGAGAGTAGCTAAAAATAACTAAGTATTAGCTAATTAAATTGTTAAGTTTATTCAGGTATTTCAGCAATTGTAGCGATGGTTGGATCTACCACAATCACTTCATCTATATTCTCAGACTTACCAAAATGGTAGCCTTGACCATAATCAACACCAATTTCTTTTAAAGAATTACAGATTTCTTCATTTTCTACATATTCTGCAATGGTTTTCATTTTCATAACCTGCCCTACGTCATTAATGGCTTTAACCATAGCGTAGTTTACGGGTTCCAGGTGTATACCTTTAACAAACATACCATCAATTTTTAAAATATCTACTGGCAAGTCTTTTAAATAAGCAAAAGAAGAATGTCCGCTACCAAAGTCATCTAAGGCGAATTTACAACCATAATTCTTAATTGTATCGATAAAGTCACGCGCTTTAAGAATATTCTTAATCGCAGCATTCTCCGTTACTTCAAATCCAATTTTTCCTAATGGAAGCTCCGAATCTTGAAGTTTTTCTTTTAAGAAAATAAGGAAACCTAAATCACCTATAGATGCACCTGACAGATTAATCGAACAGAGACCGAGTTTCTCAAGATGATCTGGATGCTTTTGAAGCCAATCGAACACTGCATTTACTACCCAAGTATCAACCCGTGTTGCCATATCAAACTGTTCCGCAGCATTAAGCAATTCATGTGGAGAAATTACTTCACCAGATTCATCGATTACACGTAGTAAGACTTCATAGTGCAAACCCTCATCATGAACCTCTTGCAGTGGCATGATGGGTTGAAAATGCAATTGGAAACGATCGGAACGCAGTGCATCTTCTAGCTGTAGAACCCAATGCATTTCATCATGTCGACGAATTACTGTTGAATCGTGTGGTCGATATTCATGTATCCGACCACGTCCGCCATCTTTAGCGGCAGATAATGAAACATCTGCTGTACCAAGTATTTCACTTACACTCTTTTCCGGCGAGATAGGCACCAAAGCCATACTTAAATCGATATCAAAAACTTTGCCCGTCCATTCAAAATGAAAGTTTTGCACAGCTTTCAATAGTGTTTCAGCAACCATTCTTGCTTCATCACCTGAGCAGTTGGTAATAATTAGCGCAAACTCATCACCACCCATGCGTGCAAATGTATCTTTATCTGTAATATATGGCTTTAGGTGTTCAGCTATTTGTCTGAGCAATTCATCACCCGCTTCGTGACCATAGGTATCATTAACTACTTTAAAACGATCTAAATCAAAATAACAAAAAGTATTTTCGCTGGGTTCAGCACTTAAAGAATGCAAAAGATCAGCCAACCTTTGTTGCATTTCGAATCTATTAAGCAAACCTGTTAGTGGATCATGTAGTGCTTGATGTTCAATCTTGGCACTTAAAGCAAAGTTTTCGGTTACATCCCAACAAACTCCCACCACACTTACAACAACATCTTGGTTATTTTTTGTTGCCTCACCACGATTAATAATTACTCGAGTCTCGCCATCTGGGCGCATAATCCTAAACTTGGTATCAAACTTACCCCCTTCCTGGTAATATTTTTTACTAATCTCACGTTGTTCTTCCCGATCTTCAGGAAGTACATAATCTAAAAATTCTCTTTGTCTTCCCGTAAAGCAACCTGACTTTATTCCAAAAAGATTATGCATGGTGTCATCCCATGCAATTTTATTAGACATTAAGTCCCAACTCCAGATACCTATTTGAGCTGCTTGCAATGCCATGTTGTGTCGTTTAATGGCAATTTGTAATCGTTTTACATTTGACGCGTCTGTACTAGGTGTTTGAAAAGCAACTAAAATACAAAGTTGATTTTGATATTTTAATAACGATGATGCTGCAGTAACCGTAAGACTATCATTTTTAAAGTTAGATATTTTTATTTGTTTGGGCGGCACAAAAGAATTTTTCTTTAACAGCTTAAAGGCTTCACTTCTTTGTTGGCCATCATCGTATAAACCTGTGATAGTTTTTCCTCTCATAGCATCTGCTCTGCAGCGCATGATCACACTCATAAGATGATTTGCAAACACTACTTTACCGTCATTTGCACGCAGCAAAGCAATTGCAAATGGTAACGAGCCGGCATCCAAAAGTGATGCAGCAGCCTTGTTTTGCAATTCCACAGGTGCGGTGTTTGCCGTCATATGAGAACTAGCTTGAGAAATATTATTTACCTATTTTTTTAAGGGATACACGAATACGTTCAGCACAAGCTATGGCGCCGAACATCTAATATACACATGGAATAGTAGTTGGCTTTGTGAACGATCTCTAGAAACTAGCTTATAGGCGGAACTGGCGGGATGACGAAGACGCTAAAGTAACTGTATTTCAATACTATATTGCAGTTTTTTACAATCTCACACCAAAATTTCAGGCATCTCCGGTTGCCACTGGTCGACTTTTATCTTTAATCCATTCGCTCCATGAACCGACAAATAATCGCGACATTGGCAACTCAGCAATACTCATCGCGAGAAGATTATGACAGGCTGTAACCCCTGAACCACACATGTTGATTACCTCTTTTTTTTCACTACTCAAAAGCATCGGTGCAAAACGTTTTTGCAATTCCTCTAAGGGTAAAAACACACCTTGCTTAGAAAGATTCTCTGCAAAAGGATAACTCTTTGCTCCAGGCACATGCCCAGCTACTGGATCTGTTTTAGTATCTTTTGCGGTAAATCTTTCAGCGGACCTTGCATCCAGAAGAGTAATACTATTTTCTGCTAATTCTTTTTGCACAAACTCAACATCCACCCACATATCATTATTTGCTTGGCCACTAAACGAACCAGCTGCTTTTTGTTGCGTATCGGTTTCTAGTGTTAAGTTGTTTGCAGTCCATTTATCTATACCGCCATCTAACACAGCAACATCGTTATGCCCTAACCACTTTAATAACCACCACATGCGTGCAGCAAATGCTCCAGACATGTCGTCATAACATATAATTTGCGAGGTATTGTTTACACCCCAAGATTGTAATTTATTAATAAATTCATCCGGATTTGGCAATGGGTGGCGACCTGATGTTGATGTCATAGGCGAAGCTAAGTCTTTATCCATATCCGCATACTGTGCACTAGGAATATGACCCTGATTAAATTTCTTTAATCCGCCTTCTGGATCTTTGAGTATGAATCTACAATCAAATATTAACCAATCTTGTGTATTTAGATTTTTATTTAAATCTTCTACAGAAATTATAGTCTGATATTTCATGCTGTCTCCTGAGGCGTAGCTTTATGGCTTGCAGTTTTCGTTTTATCTTTTACATTTTATTTTAAATGCTGTCATCGTATCTACCAACTCTGGATACGGGATATTGCTGAGAGACTCATAGCGGGTAACGGTTTGTTCTAATAACTGATATATATTCTCAACCCTGACGATATTAGATTCATTTGATGAAGCCTTAGCAATAATTTTTGCTAAACCGAGCAAGCCACCAAATTGTATTTTTGAAAACACGCTAGCTGGCGTTTTTAATAAATCATCTTCAGCGTCAAATGCTGGTAAGCCTACTGCTTTCAGCTCATCATACAGTTGCTGGCAGCGTTGGCTACCTAGCTCAGATGCACAGGCTGTATCAGGACCAGAGCGCCGAGTAACCATTTGTGCCTGTTCACAGGCAAAGTCATCTTTAATTAAAGTTATAGCGAAACTACATTTACAGTCAACCATATTAAGCCGAGCTGTGTATACATTTTAAATTTGGATTACCTCGAATCACTTCATGATGTATTTGTGTTGCTAGAAAACCTTTTTCTATGAGCAATTGCTGCACAAGTTTTGCAACTGGATCTGGCGATACTACAAACACCTCAGCATTTTTTACCTGCTCAATGTAATGCAAGGATGAACTCAAATTATCTTCAATTGCACACATGCCTTCATACTGACTATCGAGAATTTCATTAATATTTCTAGACATATGCAGCGGTATGTAATGCATCTCATCTAGTGCATCATCCCACGACCTGCATAAGTTATCTAAGTACAAACCCTCAACACCACATGCTAACCAATACAAATAAATAGGCCTATCTTTGTCCTGAGCAGTAACATGCTCCAGTAAACTTTTTATTGCAGCAAAACCAGTATCAAAGGCAATCATCACAATTGGAGAATCTTTTGTATCATCAATTACAAAATCTCCATAAGGTCCTTGTATATTTAACCAATCCCCAATACTAAGGTGATTAAATACCAAGCTAGAAAATGCATCATTCTCTAACTTACGCACATGAAATTCAATGCGCTTCTCATCACACGGACAACTTGCAATTGCATATTCATGTGACCGTTGTTGATCATCATATATCCGCACATATTGACCCGCTATAAAACGTAACCGCACTGTACGAGGAACCTGCATAGTAATAATTGCTAAATCATCACTGACACGATCAATTTTACGTACCTTTATACGTAATTTTTGTACGGGAATATCACTAACACTTGTAACTACATCAGCGTCTATGACTACATCACCTTGACATGAAGTTGAGCACATAAGTGCATAGCCTTGAATTTTATCTGCATCACGAATAACAAAATCATGTGTGCGTATCTGCGCGGTAGGACCAGACACTATATTTGCTTTACACAAACCGCAGTTGCCATTACTACAACCATAATTCAGCGGCACACCTGCACGAATTGCAGCATCCAAAATGGATTCATATGCATCGGCTTGAAAGGAATACTTCCCTGATTTAAGTTTTACTGTATGCATCATGGGTTTTTCTAAACCATACCAAATGGCATAGGTTTATAGCCAGTAATCTAAGATTTGTTGTCATATTTAGTATAAATCCTATGCTTCTAGAATGCGCATTTTTACCTTTAAAAACTTAAGAATTCTGATATTAATTTCAGTACTAGGTGCTGTACTTTTATACACCCAAGATCAGCGTTTGGTTACACAAGGTTGGTACAAACCTCTTGAAGTGGTGATATTTCCTATCAATGCAGATTCCAGCAGCAGTGTTAATCAATATATAGATAGTCTTAGTGTGAAAAACTTTGCGGACATCGATAAGTTCATAAAACGAGAAAGTGAAAAATATGATGTGGTTAGTTCTACACCAACCTCCACAATCTTAGGCAAAAGAGTTTCCATACTGCCACCAAAACCTCCAGGCTCTGGCTCTAATCCACTTGCTATTGCTTTTTGGAGTATGAAACTACGTTGGTGGGCTATGCAAAATACACCTGATGATAAATCTAATAAGCATCGTGTACGTATTTTTGTTTTATACCATGATGATAAACCTAATCAAAAATTAGAACACTCGCTTGGCATTCAAAAAGGCTTACTAGGCATCGTGCATGCATTTGCAAGCAACGAACAGGCCAAACAAAACAATATAGTGATTGCCCATGAGTTATTACATACTGTAGGCGCTAGTGATAAATATGATGCTTATGGGAACCCCATTTCACCTGATGGATTAGGCGAACCTAAACTAAGTCCACTTTATCCACAAAAACGTGCAGAAATAATGGCCGGCACTGTCGCAAGTAGTAAAACACAATCACATATGGCTCGAAGTCTTAAAACTTGTGTGGTAGGCGAAAAAACTGCTCAAGAAATTGGCTGGCAGCCTAATTAAGCAAAATACTAAGTTATACAAATATATCTGCTAAGCGATATTGCTTCGCATGTTCTGCATGCATTAAATTCCAGTCATGAATAAAAGCCTTGATAAAAAGTCTTTCAACTATGCCGAACATGACAATATCAAAATTGGCGTATTATCGGACACTCACTGTCACATCAATTCCTCTGTTTTAAAGCACCTTAGTGATTGCGATGTCATTTTACATGCAGGTGACATTGGATCTATTGAAGTAATCAAACAATTAAATGAAATTAGCGGCAATGTAGTTTCGGTATGCGGAAACAATGACAATGCTGGTCAGTGGACTCCAACCGAGCACCACGATTTACAGCAAATTCCGCAAATCGCCGAAGTAGAATTACCTGGAGGAATAATCGCGATTACTCATGGTGATGAACATTATTCTGATTATGAAACTTGGCACGAAAAACTACGTACTAATTTTCCTATGGCAAAAGCAGTAGTGTATGGACATAGTCATCGACTAGTGTGCGATCAAGACGCAGACCCTTGGATACTCAACCCTGGTCCAGCTGGAGAAACACGTATACAAAAACACGGTGTTTCGTGTTTACTAATAACAGCTAATAAAGTGGAATGGAAAGTCTCTGAGTTCAGAGCGTAAACGCCTAAGCATTTTAGTTTGGTAAGCTTCCTTCAATAATTTCACCTTCTGGATGCAATAAGGAAAGGTATTCCATCCTATCTCTAGATACAACTGCCACACCGTGATGTCGGTCGACACCAGCGATGCTGAATTCAAATGCATAAAATCTGCGAATGAATAGATTATGGCGCGAAGTTTTACCTAAACGCAAACGTGCAACATGAACGGATTGATCTAACAACTGGACATTATGCTCTTCACATAAGCTGCGACATTTTTTTAACGCAAATTCACGACTGCGAAGACTGTCTTGCCAATACCATGCCACTGCGAATAACGAGGCAATGGCAAGAAGAATTTTCAAATTTTTTATCTAGCTATTATTAATTCAAGGCTTGTTTGATTTGGTCGCGTATTTCTTCAACTGTATCCACGCCACCAATCTTTCTATATTTTGGTGCATCACTGTCACCACTATCAGACCAAGAAGTGTAATAATTTATAAGTGGTTCAGTTTGATCATGATAAACTTTCAAACGTTCTTTAACCGTTTCTTCTTTATCGTCGTCACGCTGTATTAGGTCTTCACCAGTTTCATCATCCTTGCCCTCGTGCTTCGGTGGGTTGAAAACAATATGGTATGTGCGCCCTGAAGCAGGATGCACACGACGCCCAGTCATACGTTTAATTACCTCTTCGTCACTAGCATCGATCTCAACTACGTAATCAATATCGACACCTTGAGCTTTCAGGCTTTCAGCTTGTGCCAAGGTACGCGGGAAACCATCAAAAATATAACCATTTGCGCAGTCGCTTTCTGTTATTCGATCTTTCACTAATCCTAAAATAATCTCATCGGATACAAGACCGCCAGCTTCCATTACCTTCTTTGCCTCAAGCCCCAAAGGAGTGCCTGCTTTTACGGCAGCTCTTAGCATATCACCAGTTGAAATTTGTGGGATGTTAAACAGTTCTTCAATATATTTAGCACGTGTACCTTTACCTGCACCCGGTCCACCTAATAAGATTACTCGCATTCAGCTACTCCATATATACTCAATAGCGGCACACCATAGTCCAGAATTAAGACGGCGCCTACTACTCTAATTAGCTAAACTAGAATAAAAATATCAGATGAGTATATAAAGAGACAGAAAATGATCCTGATAACGAATTACGGCATTGTGAGTACTAGCGGTTGTCCTGAAAAGCCGTAATCGAAATCATAATACTTAAACATTAAACAAATAGAATTATTAAACATGGAAAAACGTAACGCATTCTACGCACAATCCGGCGGAGTTACTGCAGTAATCAATGCTACTGCATGTGGAGTTATTGAAACTGCTCGCAAACATAAAAATAAAATTGGCAAAGTTTATGCGGGCCGTAATGGCATTATCGGCGCACTCACTGAAGACTTAATTGATACCTCAAAAGAATCAGCTAGTGATATTGCTGCATTAAAACACACCCCCTCAGGCGCATTTGGTTCTTGCAGATATAAATTAAAAAGTGTCGAAGAGAGCCGTGAACAATACGAACGACTGATTGAAGTATTTAAAGCTCACAATATCGGTTACTTCTTTTATAATGGCGGCGGGGACTCGCAAGATACTTCACTTAAAGTTTCCCAATTAAGTAAAAAAATGGGTTACCCAATCCAATGCATTGGAATACCTAAAACAGTCGACAATGATTTACCAATCACCGATAACTGCCCAGGATTTGGTTCGGTTGCAAAATATGTTGCGGTGTCGATTAAAGAGGCCGCTTTTGATGTGAAATCTATGGCGGAAACTTCTACCAAAGTATTTGTCATGGAGGTTATGGGTCGTCATGCTGGCTGGATTGCAGCAGCAAGTGGTTTGGCCAAAGAACAGGAAGGCGATGCTCCTCATATCATTCTATTTCCAGAAATTCCTTTCGATAAAAAGTTAGTTCTCAAACGCGTTAAAGAGTGTGTAGAGAAATATGGCTTCTGTGTCATTTGCGTATCTGAAGGCACGCGTTTTGCGGATGGGAAATTTCTTGCCGACGCTGGCAGCACGGATGCTTTTGGGCATAAACAATTAGGTGGTGTAGCACCAGTTATTGCCGATATGATTAAACAAGAACATGGTTATAAGTATCATTGGGCAGTTGCCGACTACTTGCAACGTGCCGCAAGACATATTGCTTCAAAAACCGATGTCGACCATGCCTACGCAGTGGGTAAAGCTGCAGTACAATTTGCATTGCAAGGAAAAACCGCAGTTATGCCAACCATTGTTAGAACTTCTAACAAACCTTATAAATGGAAAATTGGTAGCACTACATTAGCTAGAGTCGCAAATGTAGAAAAAATGATGCCACGCAATTACATCTCTAAAGATGGCTTGGGAATAACAGAACGTTGCCGCACTTACTTAGCACCTTTAATCAAAGGTGAATCCTATCCACCTTATAAAGAAGGCTTGCCAAGATATATTCAATTAAAGAATATTCAAGTACCAAAAATTTTGAATACTGATTTTAAAATTTAGTTTGTCATCTCCGCTTTCGACCCAAAGCGGACATTTAAGTCCTATTAATCATCCATAAAGAAAAAATAACCCCGCGATTGTGAGTAAAGCAAATATCAGTATCACAAGAATAATTAAGTCTTTTCTGCTTTAAAATTAGATGACTTAGCGCCTTCAATATATTTGATTTGCTTTTTTAAATTTGACATCGATATAAAGAATTGAGTACGTGGGGAGAAAGCGCCAGATCCAAACAAGTGGGGTATATTGCTTGGGAAAGTTAAGTCCAACCCTTTTCGCTCCCCACGTCTCAAATAGGTCTATCGTTAACTAATTGCGCCCCATTTTTTCCATTTTTTCATTGGGCCAGTTTCAGGCGTTGTGGTTTTATGATAATTATGGCTTTCAGGATTGTTACAGTAACCAAGGCTTTGTGCGCATACTGTTTTTCCATCTTTAGAGAGCTTACGAATTCCTCCCCAATATTTACAAGTTGCACATTTACCTTCCGTATCGGATGACATTTCAAAATGTAATCCAGCATTAGTAGAAGATGAAGCAATGCCTCCTATTGCCGCCAGGGTAAATAAAGCACTTGTTTTGCCCAAAAATTTCCTGCGATTTAACTTTGTATTATCCATGTTTTCTCCTTGTTACTTGTCAGCGATGGAGGCTACCTGAGGTAAATTATTTGTCTTTGATTTAAATCAATTCTAAATCCATTTATCAATATGTTATCTAACTCCCGTTATTAATCAAAAACTATCACTTGTTTACATTTTTTCAAGGATGAGAAAATTTAACAATTTGATGTATCTGGTCAACGCATGGTTATTGAATATTCCATGAAGGGTTGCAAAACCTATTATTTAGGCGATGATGGGAAACGAATACCAGTCGATGTCACAATTCCATTCCACTACACCGTAAAAGACATTGCACAGTATTTAGATAATATGTTCCACGAATCTGCAACTGAAATACATTCCAAAATGCGAAAGATATGAATGACCGTTATTGGGCGAAAGCAAACATAAAAAGAAATTAAACTATAATGCCATGTACATATATATTGACTTTAGCTTTCTAATCTAATGACGAGAACACAAGCAGAAACATTACGAACAGATATCAAAAACTGGAAATTTGGCATTATTTATCATTGTAAGGATGACCCAAGATTTATTGTTCGTAACAGGTGGA
>JABDMD010000005.1 GCA_013001685.1 Gammaproteobacteria bacterium
TTTTTTAAAATACATTAAATTAAAATACTTAATGCTTAAGGAGCATAATTAATTATGGCTATTCAATCTGCAGAAAAAATCAGCGCTGATTTTAAAGTTGCTGATATTAACGACGCTGAATTTGGCAGAAAAGAAATTGCCATTGCTGAAACAGAAATGCCAGGCTTAATGGCATTGCGTGCTAAATATGGCAAAGAAAAACCACTTACAGGTGCGCGTATAGTTGGTTGTTTACATATGACGATCCAAACTGCCGTGCTAATTGAAACCTTAGCTGAACTAGGTGCAGAAATTCGATGGTCTTCTTGCAATATTTTTTCTACACAAGATCATGCAGCCGCTGCGATTGCAGCAAGAGGCATTCCAGTATTCGCATGGAAAGGTGAAACTGAAGAAGAGTACGAATGGTGTATTGAGCAAACCATTACCGGACCTAATGGTTGGAAGCCGAATATGATTTTGGATGACGGTGGTGACTTAACAAAGGTTATGCACGAGAAATATCCAGATATGCTTAAAGAAGTTAAAGGCCTTTCTGAAGAAACCACAACAGGCGTACATCGTTTACATGAAATGGAAAAGACGGGCGAATTAAAAGTACCTGCATTTAATGTAAATGATTCGGTTACTAAATCTAAATTCGATAACTTATACGGCTGTCGTGAATCTTTAGTAGATGGTATAAAACGCGCAACTGATGTGATGATCGCCGGCAAAACAGCAGTCGTTTGTGGTTACGGTGATGTAGGCAAAGGCAGCGCACAATCACTCCGCGGTCTGGGTGCAACCGTTTTGATTACCGAGATTGATCCAATCTGCGCATTACAAGCGGCGATGGAAGGCTACAGTGTTGTGACTTTAGAAGATGTGGTCGACAGAGCGGATATTTTTGTTACTACTACTGGTAACTTTAACGTTATTAACCATGACCATATGTTAGCGATGAAAGATCAAGCAATCGTTTGCAACATTGGCCATTTTGATAATGAAATAGATATTGCAAGTTTAAAACAATACCAGTGGGAAAACATTAAGCCACAAGTCGATCATATAATTTTCCCAGATGGCAAACGTATTATTTTGTTAGCCGAAGGTCGCTTAGTTAATCTAGGGTGTGCAACCGGCCACCCTAGCTTTGTTATGTCTAATTCTTTTACTAACCAAGTTCTAGCGCAAATGGAACTATGGAAGAATGCCGATACCTATGAAAATAAAGTCTACGTACTGCCTAAATCATTAGACGAAGAAGTAGCACGTTTACATCTAGAAAAAATTGGCGTGAAATTGACTAAACTCACCAAAGAACAAGCAGACTATATTAGTGTTGATGTTAATGGTCCTTACAAACCAGATTATTACCGTTACTAATCCTGCATTTACTACAACCCTGAACACTCAATGCGAGTTGTTCGCCTTTACACTCATCAACATCTAGCTCCGGATATAGAACTGGAGCTAGAAGATGAGATTCGTCATTACGCGCTTAATGTTTTACGATTAAATAAACGCTCTTCATTAACACTTTTTAACGGTGATAGCTTTGATTATCCATGTGAAATAATTGATTGCACTAAAACTATTATCCGCGTCAAACTATTAGAAAAATTAACGCTATATAATGAATCACCCTTAGCTACTCATTTATATCTAGGGATATCGAAAAGTTCGCATATGGACTATGCAATTCAAAAGTCTGTAGAAGCAGGTGTATCCTTTATCCACCCAATACTTACGGAACGTACTGTTAATAAAACAACAAATAAATCTGCTAAAAATAAACTGCAACATTGGCAACGCATTATTCACAGTGCTTGTGAACAATGTGGAAGAGCAGTCATTCCTAAGTTATTGCCTATTTCCGAATTCGACAAGATAGAAAAATTAAATAAAAATGAATATGGGTTAATGTTAGATGCTAACTCAGAACAAACCATGCAAAGTTTAAATATAAGCAAGCCATCAACATTAAAATTACTGATAGGTGCAGAAGGTGGATTTTCTGAAAATGAAACTAAGCATGCGCTAGAAAAAGGTTTTCGAACAGTACGCTGCGGTCCGCGTATTCTACGCACCGAAACTGCAGCTCTTACCGCAATGATTACCGCTCAACAGATATGGGGAGACCTCGCACAATAGTAAAATGTTGGACAAAACTATGGCCTAAGAGTTTCTCCTAGCAGAATAGGATTATGTAGCGCGTGTTAGAAGTATTTCTTCTAACTTTTGAAAATTTGGAATTGCTAGCTCTTTACTACCAATTTTTACGTAGTAAGAAATCAGTTCTGAATATTTACTCATCATACCGTCATGATTATATAAAGCCCGGCTATCTAAAATCAGCGGCCTAGGCATAGATTGAACTTCTATTGCGTAGAGAGGAAATGCCTCGAAATTTTCTACTACGTAACAAATTACCGCACGAATATGATTTGATTTAACCACTCTAGTTTGATTACAAAGTCGCTCAAAGGAAATTACGGGAACCACGTAATCTTCCCAATCAATTTCACCAATTAACCAATCCTCTTCTTCTCCAAAGATAGTCATGGCTGGTTTATATACAACTTCTTTAACAATAGACTTCGGTAGCAATACATCCGTGCCATTAAGTGGCAATAACATACAACTAAGCGTTGGATAATTTATAGATTCTGCTAATGACATAAGTTCTACTGCATCACACTTTGCACATAACCCAACAACTCACTTTCGTTATAGGGTTTACCTAAATATTCTTGCACACCAATATCCATTGCGCGCTGACGATGTTTGTCACCAGTACGTGAGGTAATCATAATAATGGGAACATTCTTTAAACGCTCATTATTTCTAACATGAGTAGCTAATTCGTAGCCATCCATACGTGGCATCTCTATATCCAGCAATATAAGTGCAGGAGTAAAATCTTGTAGTTTTTGCACTGCATCAACACCGTCTTTAGCTGTAACCACTTTATAGTTATTGCGTTCAAGAAAACGCGTGGTAACTTTTCGAATTGTAATTGAATCATCTACTACCATTACTGTTGGTTTATTATCTTTAGCAGATTCAACAATATTTGATCCATCATCTTCTAGTTGACCAAATGAATCTATGCGAATTAATCCTGGAACATCGAGGATTAGCACAACATTACCATCACCCAAGATGGTTGCTCCAGAAACCGCTGGTAACCTACTTAACTGTGAAGCCAATGGTTTAACTACGATCTCGCGATTCCCTAATGTTGCTTCAACATGAATCGCCATGCGCGAATCACCAGAACGCACTAATAAGACAGGAAACATTTTATCTGCGCCACCCATTTGTGGTCGACAAACGTCTAACAAATTACCTAAATGACATAAACGGTAATCCCTATCTGCATAGTGATAACTAGCATTCTTTTCAGCATACTTTTGTTTTAACTCATGCGCAGATAAACGTACTACACCTTCAACACTCGCTAGGGGTACAGCATAAATTTCATTTCCACATTTAATTAATAATGACTGAGTGATTGCTAATGTAAATGGAATTCGAATAATAAATTTTGCGCCTTTTCCAAATACAGAGTCTATCTGCAAAGAACCACCCAATTGTTTTAGCTCACTTGCAACTACATCCATGCCTACGCCACGTCCTGATACCTGTGAAACTTGTCTAGCTGTGCTAAAACCTGGTGCTAAAATCAAATTTAATACTTCACGTTCAGGCAACTCGGCGTCATCAATTAATCCTAATTCTTGTGCTTTGTTTTTAATCCTTTCAACATCAAGCCCAGCACCATCATCAGAAACAACAATTACAATTTCTGAGCCTTCACGAGTAACATCAATTTTAATTTCACCTTGATTAGGTTTTCCAACTTCCACACGTTTCTTAGCATCTTCAATACCATGAGAAATAGCGTTACGCACTAAGTGTTCAAGTGGAGCAACAATACGATTAAGAATAGAACTATCGACTTCGGTATTTTGACCAACCACTTTCAAGTCTGCATCTTTCTTTAATTCACGAGAAGTTTGTCTCACGATGCGCTGCAGACGTGGCACTAGCTGGTTAAATTGCACCATACGAGTGCGCATTAATCCTTCTTGTAAATTTCCACTAATACGCCGCTGTTGCGAAAGTAACATCTCAGATTCACGCACTTGATCTGAAAGAATATCTTTAATACTTAATAGATCGTTAACACTTTCCGCCAGCGATCTAGAAAGCTGTTGTATATTGGAATAACGATCTAACTCCAATGGGTCAAAGTCATCTTGCTCAGGTACTTCATGTGCATGACGAGACAAAATTTGCATTTCAGTCTCAATTTCCAATTTACGTAATTGATCACGTAAACGATTTACGACTTGCTCAAGCTCATATATATTTGCATTATATTTATTCCCCACTTGCTCCAAACGAGCCTGGAAAATATTTACCTCACCAGCATTATTAACAAGGTTGTCTAACATGCTCGATTGAAGTCGCACGGCTTGTTGACCCGAAATTAATGGTTGTGTATTTTGTTTCGCACCCACCTCCACCGTATTTCGTAATACAGGAATTTTAACGATTTTATCTGGATCCGCTTTAGTCACCACTTTTATAGCAGACTTGCTTTTATCAACAACCTTTGGTTGCTCAATTACACAATAATCTTGTCCAGATTTAAGTGCCTCTAATTCCGCAATCAAGTTTGTTGCGGGTAAAACAGGCTCTCTAGCAACTGCTAAATCCACCATCTCATTTATGTGATCAAGGCAACGCTGTGCTACGTTAAATATTTCATCGCTAGCATCGATGCGAGATTCGGCAATATCAATTATAAAAGTTTCAAATGTATGACTAAAATCACCAATATTGCTATAGGTAGCCATGCGTGCACTACCCTTAAGCGTGTGCATTTGACGACGAAACTCGGATATAGCTTTTACATCTTTATAGTTGTTTCTCCATTTATCTAAACACTGGTTACAGATTTCTAATATATCACCAGCTTCCTCAAGAAAAATATCCACCAAATCTGGATCTTTACCTTCATAGATATCTACACTTTCATTCAAACCGTCAGCAGAAATATTGGTATCTGAAAGGGTAATACTTTGGGTTTTTTCTAGAACTGTTTCAGGATCAGGCTCAAACTCTGGCTGACTATCAAGCTCTATAGATTTATCGTTTTGCGCTTGAGCAATCACATCTTCTAAAACTGGTATCTTTACAAAACTCAAATCATTAACTTTTTGCAACAGATCAATATTAACCTCTGAGTGCTTCAGTGTTGATGCATTTTCATTTATACCTTTTTTCACTTGCTCAATGCATTCAACAAACACCTCAAACTGCTCTGCTTTAAGTTTTTGATTGTTTTGCTTACATTCTTGACAATACTTATCTAAAGGCCCAATAAGTTTAGCCACAGCATCAACTTGCGCGGTACGTGAGCAACCAAATAAAGTATGTAAGGCATGCAGTAAGGTTTCATCAACAGACAATATTTGATGTTCTTTTTTAGACTCAAGAATATTTTCAATTGAAGCTACATGTTGCTTAGCTTCATCTAAAAACAACGCAAAGAGCTCTTCATCTAAGCCATCTTTTGGTACAACGTTAGACAGATCTTCAGCTGGCGCTTGTTGTTGTGAGTCAGTATCGATATCTTTCGACTCAATATTTTCAATCTCGTCAGCATCTAAACTAAGAACTTCAATATTTGTTGCAATAGCATCAAAATCATCGAGCAACTCATCATCACTTTCTTCATCGATTTTATGTGAGGCTTGCTGTGGTATTTCTTTGTTTTTCTCAAGATAATTTTGTGCCGCGGTAAACAGACCAACAACATCTGCAGCTGGTTCACGACCAGTTTTAAGTTGCAAAACCAATTCGTTTAATAGGGCAACAGCATTCTCTAACAAATTATGTGTGCCATTTGTAACCGCAAATGATTTATCAATAACTCTATTTAGAATATTCTCAATTTGCCAAGCATATTCGCCTATTATTTCTGCACCAATTAAACGCCCACCACCTTTTAAAGTATGAAAAGATCTACGAATAATCGTTAACGCATCTTCGTTCTCTTCATCATCTTTCCAGATAACTCGATTCAAATTAATTTTTGCTACTTCTTCTTCAGCTTCCTCGATAAAGATCTCAAGCACTTCCTGGTCAGCATCTCCTCTGTTTGCTAATAACCTTTGCTGAACACCATCTAAATTAATCGATATCGAATAAACTCCAGGCTCTACATCAAACTCAGTGTCAGTAGAGTCCTCATTAATCATTTCTGGTAACAGCAATTCTGTTTCATCTGACTCAAGAAGTTCATTTACACTAGATTCATCTTTAGAATCTTGATCATCAAGCTCTCTTAAATCGTATTTCTGCGCATTAGTACTTAGCTCTTCTTCTATATCATTTAGATCGAGTAAATTAGTAGCATCAATATCAACTTCAACAACACCAACGTTTTCATCTTCATCATTATTATCCAGAATAAGATCATCATCGAATGCCCCATTAGCCATACTGTTTAGTTCGGTTGCAGCTTCTTCGATACTGGTAGATTCAAGTACTGCGAGTTCGGGAGACAAATCTAGCTCGTCTTCGTCAACTGGCAGCTCAAGCAATTCTGTATTTTCTTCAAGCTCGTCATTTTCTGGTGTGGCTAAAACCTCTATAGAGTCTTGGCTTTTTTCTTCTTGCGAATCTAATAAATCGTAATCTAACGAGATATCGAGAGAGGTAGCACTAAGCCGTTCTAAATCAAGTTCTTCTAAATCAGCTTGTTCGGTGACTGATTTATCTAAAACGTCATTATTTAAATCGGAGTTTGCGGGGATTTTTGGTTTTTTTTTTAATTTCAGGTCTGCTGCGCTATGTAATGCTAATAAATCATCACCTTCTACAACAAGCTCTTCAACTGCTACAGTCTGCAATGGTTCTGATTGAGATAACTCAATTTCACTGCCTACTAATTTGGATACATTTTTTACTCCATACTCAAGAATATCTTTAGGGTCGTTTTCATCAACAATTAATGCTTCTAAATAACATTCCACGCTGGTTATTGAATCTGCAAATGCATCAAGTTTATCTGGCTGGGAGCTAAGTTCTTGTGCTGCATTATCATCAAACAAGAATGCTTGTATGCATTCTAATATTTTAACTGCATCATCTAAGCTGAGAATAGATAGTGCGCCAATTACTTTGCGAAAATGATCTTGCACCATTGCATAGCTATCATCATCTTCAGGCGAAGTAAGTACTTGCGAAATTGTGTTCTTGGCTTCTTCTATTTCGCTTAGTGCTTCCGTTATTGTCTGTACTTGTATTTGTCTAAGCTGATTTGCATCGCTTGGGGAATCAAAGTTTCTATCCATTGTATCAACTACTTGAACTGCAGGCTTATTTAAAACTCTGTAGTTAACAAAATTATCTACAATGTTTTCTGCCTTAATTAAGGTTTCAGCAATAGCAATAAAATTGCTATCTGCATGCTCTAATTCTTCTGAAGATAAACCATTTAATGCTGTCACTTCTCGCAACACATCTTCTCTCGGCTCGTCTAATCCAAGCATACTTAAGGTATCTGCAATCTTTTGCAGCTCCTTGCCCACCTCAGCAACTCTTTCAGGTGAACGATTTTTACTATGCACATACAACTCAATTGAATCTTTTACCATTTCAATATCTTCATGCAGTGCTTTTGATACTGCCTCGAGTACATCTGCGTTTGGCCCAGACATCCCCTCACGCATCTTATCGATGTCCATCTCATTAGGAATTAGCTCATGCAAACCGTACGCCTGCTTTACTTTACTAACAATACGTCCACGCTCATTAGCAATGCCAACGTAATAAAGTAAGTTTTTGATAAGACTAGATGGAATTTGTGCAGCAAAGCTTGCTTCATCTAACTCGATGAATTTTTTAATTTGGCGATCAACTTGCCCTAACAAGGAGGCAAGTCCCGTACTGGTAGCCAAAGCTTCAATCGCCAACGCCTGTGCAATTGCGCTGCTTACCCACCATAATCTACGCGATGCGTTTTCAGTAGAACATTGATGCAAGCGAATAGCGACTTTACACATCTTAGTAGCCGCTATGTCAATATCTTTATTTTGAATAATGCCTACTAAACCAGTTTGGAAACCATAACGAATTTTCTTTGCATATTCTTGAGCAGACATACCTAGCTTCACACTAGCATTAGGAACATCAATATCATCAAGATCAGGGAAAAATAAGATATGCTCTGAAAGCAAAGGTTGATCTCTAACGCCTCGCAAATCATTCAATAAAGGCAATAACACAACGGGTAAATCTTTATTACCTGCCTGTACATATTCAAGATAATCTGACATCTGCAGAATGCCACGTGACAAACACTCATGAGCTTTATCCTGCTGCTGAATTGAACCATTAATTAAACCATCAACAACTTCACACATTTCGCGCGCCAATACTACAGCACCATTAATTTGTACCAGCTGCAAGGTGCGTTCAACTTGCACAAGCGCAGTTGAAACTTCAGCTAATAAAGAACTTTCCGACTCGTCTTCAACATATTCTTCTAATTTAGTACGTGCAGCATCAATAATTGTATCGACCTCATGCTTAACTTTATTGACGGCTACTTTTTCTAGCGCACTATTTCGCATTTTCATAATTATATTTGTTACATTAAGCTTGTATTCTTACGATGCTTCTCGAGCTTCAATAATAGTGTCTTCAATATCTTCAATCGTTTGTGGTAACTTAAAGCCAGCAACGGAACGCTTAAGATCTTGCCCAAGGTTTTTAAGCTTACCTACCCAACTTGCTGTGTTGCTAGCGCTATCAGATGTTTGCATGGTGATTTCTTGAATCACATTCATGGTTTTAGTTACATTAGCTGCTGCAGCTGTTTGCTTGTCTGTAGCATCAGTAATATTTTGAATTAGTGCAGCTAAATTATCCGATACAGATTCAATCTCTACCAAAGCTTCGCCAGCATTTTCTGCAAGTCTTGCACCACTCACAACGTTCGAGGTGCTTTGTTCCATAGAGATAACCGCTTCATTGGTATCACTTTGAATGGTTTTCACTAACGCTTCAATTTGTTTTGTCGCTGTACCTGCACGTTCTGCTAGTCTTTGTACCTCATCAGCAACTACAGCAAATCCTCTACCAGCTTCGCCTGCGGTCGATGCTTGAATAGCGGCATTGAGTGCCAGAATATTAGTTTGATCAGCGATTTCATCAATCAGTCCTACTATGTCGCCAATTTCCTGAGAACTTTCACCCAGTCGTTTAATTCGTTTAGATGTTTCTTGTATTTGTTCGCGTATCGTATCCATACCATCAATAGTTCTACTCACGGCTTGTGCACCTTTGTGCGCAATGCCTACAGATTGTTGCGCAACATCCGCTGAGCTTTTTGCATGATCAGAAACTTGCTCAATAGATTTAGCCATTTCTGAAACAGCAGAAGTTACATTGGCAATTTCACGCGCTTGTTTTTCACTCGATGTAGTTAGCTTTTGCGTTGAGTCATGCGTAACATCAGCTGCCGACGCTACTTGTTTTGAAGTGTTGTTAATGGTGTGTACAAGATTACGTAAAGCATCAATCGAGTAATTTACAGAATCTGCAATAGCGCCTGTAATATCTTCCGTTACTGTAGTGTGTACAGTTAAATCACCTTCGGCGAGATTAGTCATCTCATCCAGCAATAATAAAATAGCTTGTTGGTTTCTACGATTTTGTTCGTCTACTGCAGAAAGTTGTTGTTTAACCTTGCTACCCCACTTATTGGCAAACACCAATAACAATACTAAACAAGCCATTCCTGCAACAAAGATAACTGCTGAGAAAAAACTACTACCTGAGTTAACGCCTACAAATTCACCTAAATCAAATGCCAATATCGCCATTGCACCCATAATTAAAAATGCAAACAGTGCCAAGATAGTTAAAGTTGATTTACTAGATTGACTATCCTTGTCTGTACGAGCAATAGATTTAGTTAAGGCCATGATTCATGTAATCCTAATTGAATTTTTTAGTGTTATATTCGCTTTTACGTTATAAGTGGTGATCTGAGAATATTCCTTGGCAACTCAAATACCCACCTAAAATCAATAATTTCCAGTTACTAATGATACGGGGGAAAGTCGCTGGCTAAGGCATAGCTGTGTCGTGAAAATACTCACTTTTATCGGTTTGAATGCCTGAGTTCAAATCACATATTTGAATATCAGCTGTGATTTTCACAAACCGGCCATAGCGGAATCAACACCACTTAGAAGCTGTCTTTAAGTAAGATTGCGCAGTTGAGCAAATCTCTCATCTAGTAATAAGCTTTGTATGGATAAGGCAGCAAACCACTCTTCGCCCGAATTATAAAAAGCACTGATATAGTCGACATGTTCATAGTCGAAGCTCTTTGGTATTTCATCTGTGCCTAGCTCAGCATTAAATGATTTCATGCCGATAATGGCATCTATCACCAATCCATAGTGATGCGATTCTTGCTTGACCAGCAACATACGTTTAGTAGCGTAATTTCCTGCAATAGGAACAGCAAATACAAGTTCATGCAGATCAAGCAAAGTAATTAGATTACCTCTTACATTAGAAATTCCTACTAACCAAGAGGGTGTGCGTGGGATGGCAGTAAAATCTTTAACGCTTAGCACTTCACTGACATCAGCAATTGGCATGATGTATTTGTGAGCGCCTAACTGAAAAGCTAAACCATGTGAAAAGCTTGCATCTGATTCTTGCTGCACCAAACCGCCTTGATGCGTAATGCATTTACGATCTACAGATAATAAATATTCAAATGGAGTGCTTTCTTCGGAAACTGCCATACCTATGAGTAATGCAAGAATTAAGCAGCTAAAAATGATTTAATAGAATTGATTAACATCTCTGAATTAACAGGCTTAACCAAGTAACCTTTTGCACCCTGCCTAGTTGCCCAGACTTTATCGGTTTGTTGGCTTTTAGTGGAAACCATGACTACAGGTATTTCTGCAGTTTCAGGGCTGGTAGTAATTTGCCGTGTAGCTTGAAAACCATTCATGCCTGGCATCACTATATCCATTAAAATTAAATCAGGATGAATATCCTTAGCAACCTCGACGCCTTCTTCACCACTATCTGCAGTGGAGACTTTATGTCCCGTTTGCTCTAGTAATTTTGAGATAAAATGACGTTCTGTTGGAGAATCATCTACGACAAGGATATGAGCCATATCTGCGGTGTTCTGTTTGTTACTTGCCACTGTATTCTGCAATGGCCCCAAGTAAATCATCTCTGGTGAAAGGTTTGGTCAGATATTGTTCTGAACCAACAATCTTGCCCCGCGCTTTATCAAAAATACTATCTTTACTCGATAGCATAATGACTGGTGTAGATTTAAATAATCGATTGTTTTTAATCAACGCGCAGGTTTGATAACCATCTAAACGTGGCATCATAATATCGATAAAAATTAAATTAGGGCGATGTTCTGCAATCTTTGCTAAGGCTTCAAAACCATCATTTGCGGTAAATACTTCACAGCCTTCTTTTGTTAATAGAGATTCAGCTGATTTTCGAATAGTTTTACTATCATCAATCACCATAACCTTTAATGCGCCCGCAGTACCACTGCTGGATTGTGCTGAATCGTCTAGTGCTAAACCACTTTCTTGCATAATTGCTTCCTAAAGATCGAAATTAGAACTTAAAGTGTCCTTAATTATCTGATTGTTATTCTGTAACTCACACAAGCATAATTGCTTACCTAAGCCCTATGCTGATAGATGAGTACATAACCATGCCAGCTATTGAATATAGGACAACAAGCTTCCGATATAAGTAGTCTAATCTCAGACGAGGTATACAGAGATGAGCATAAAACTAGGCGTAATCATGGACCCGATAGAGGGCATAAAGGTAAGTAAAGACAGCACCTTCGCGATGTTGTTAGAGGCACAAAAGCGCGGTTACGAAATCCACTATTTGCAAGCTCGCGATCTATTTCTCAAGGATGACGCGGTGATAGCGAATACCGCGCAGATTCGCGTTCAAGATCAAGCTAGCAATTGGTTTGAAGCGAGTGCCTCATCACAACTAGAAATGTCATATTTCGACGTGGTGCTTATGCGTAAAGACCCTCCTATGAATATGGAGTACATCTATACTACTTATTTACTGGATAGAGTGCAGAAACTTGGCACGCTAGTAGTCAACCACCCCACCAGCCTGCGTAATGCTAATGAGAAATTATTTGCAACTCAATTTGACGATTGCATCACTCCTTATGTAGTAACTCAACAGCAAGCTGTGCTAAATGAATTTATTGATGAACATAAACAAGTCGTAGTAAAACCACTTGATGGCATGGCCGGTGATTCTATTTTTCAAGTTAATTACGATGATACGAACCGAAATGTCATTTTAGAAACGATCACCCAGCTAGATCAACGCACCGTGATGGCACAAAAACTTATTCCAGAATATGTAGATGGAGATAAACGCGTTTTACTTATAAATGGAGAACCGATTCTTTATGCATTACTTAGAGTACCTTCAAAAGGAGAACTACGTGCCAATTTAGCTAAAGGAGGCACTGGACAAGGAATCGAGCTGAATGCACGTGACCGTTATATTTGTGAACAAATCAAACCCGCTCTGCAAGACATGCAACTTTGCTTTGTAGGCATAGACATTATTGGTAAATATCTAACTGAAATTAACGTTACCAGCCCCACAGGCATCCGTGAGTTAGATAAAATGTATGACTTAAATATCAGTAAAACTTTATTTGATCACCTTGAATCACAACTTAAAGCTGGCTAGTTTCTCTCTCTGCGGCTTATCCCGCTAGATAAACGCAGCATAGATTAAGATATTTTTTAACTTCGAACTCATACAATATACACAGCCCAATGGATCAACTTAGAACTAGTAACTCTACATGCATTTTTTTCATCTAGCACAATGTCAGCTGTAATCAACCCTGTTCAAGTTACAGCATCGGATCGCTTGGGTTTTAGTTTATTTGTCGCAGCGATATTGCATGCCATCATCATTTTAGGCTTGGGCTTTGGTTTACCATTTGCTCGTGACTTTAATACCGCATCTATGCTTGAAGTAACTATGGTGTTGACAAAAACTCATCAAGAACCTACCGACGCCGAACACATTGCCAGTGAAAACCAATTAGCCAGTGGTAGCACAGACCAAGAAAATCAACCTTCAGCACCGTTTGCTGGCGCTAGTTTAAACGCAACGAATGGTATTGCTCCCGTTCCAAGCATTACTAGTTCATCACCCGCTTCAGAATTTAGCGAACAACACGAACCACTAGTCGTTCTTAATGAAGCCCAAGATAATGTGTTTATAAATGATGCAGTTGAAACTCCTGACCAGACCAGCCTCGATTATCAAGAAAAGTTGTCTGAACAACAATTAGAGCTCGCTAAATTAGTTGCGGAATTACGGCAGGAAGAAAATGACTACGCCAAGCGTCCGAGGGTCAATTATATTGATACTCTCAGCGCTAAAACTGCCACTGAAGCCACCTATGTACGTGAATGGGTGGAGAAGGTTGAAGGAGTTGGCAACCTCAATTATCCCGATGAGGTTAGAAATAAGCATCTATCTGGGACATTGATACTCAGTGTGCTTTTAAATCATGATGGTACTGTGGAATTGATGGAAGTACGATCATCGGCTGGTAAATCATTGCTGGATGAATCAGCTAAGAGAATTGTTAATATCGCATCTCCCTACCAAGCCTTTCCACCAGAGATGCGTGAAAGCTACGATCAATTAATGATTACGCGAACTTGGTTATTTGGAAAAGATAACACGCTACTTACCGAATAAAATGGTGCAGTAAATATAGAATGTCAGAAAACCTGACCAAGCAGTTACTCATAGCCATGCCAAGCATGGAAGACCCCAATTTTTCTCGTACAGTCACCATTATTTGCGAACACAACCAAGATGGTGCCATGGGTATCATTATCAATCAGCCCACTAATCTTTTTGTTGATGAATTACTTAGTAACTTAGATGCAACGAGCTCTGATTATAAAGATCCTGAAAATAGCACTCATAAATCCATTGACGAATATGATCCTGTTTATGCAGGTGGACCCGTGCAAATTGATAGAGGCTTTATTTTACATGACTCAGATAAACAATGGGAATCAACACTTATTATTGATAATGATTTGAGTCTTACCACTTCTGAAGATATTTTACTTGCGATCGCACAAGGTAAAGGCCCCGAAAATGTCTTAATTGCACTAGGCTATGCGGGCTGGGGCGCCGATCAATTAGAACAGGAGATCTCCGCTAACGCTTGGCTAACAGTGCCTTACGAAGCAGATATTATTTTCAACACCCCTATAGAACAGCGCTGGCAAAGTGCTGCGGCGAAAATCGGTGTAGATTTACATTTAATTTCCAATCAAGCGGGACATGCATAGCACTATATTTAATATTTATTGTGATATTTACGGCGACATTTTTAGCTCAAAAGCCGCTACACTTAACCTCAAGTGTTATGTCTAGTGTAATTGGATTTGATTATGGAGAACGAAGAATAGGTATCGCAATTGGTATTTTAGATATTAAAAGCGCTAATCCACTCACCACTATAATTGTTCCATCTTCAGGCATCCCTTGGGATGAAATCACGACCATTATTGAAGAATGGAAGCCAAACACACTAGTCGTAGGCACTGTCGACCACGCAACACAAAATAATAATACTATTCAGAAACGAGTACAGAGTTTTTGCAAAAACTTGAATACACGCTACCATTTACCAGTTGAAACCATTGATGAGTCCAATACTTCAGTAAAGGCTTATGAAATTCTTAAAGATATGCGTAGCAAAGGGCAACGTAAAAAAATAAATAAGATCGATATAGATAAAGCCTCTGCTGCCATCATTCTTGATTCGTGGTTTTCATCTAAAGGCACCGTACAACTTAATGACTGAATTAAATGCTCAACAACTACTAAAAGATCTTACCAAAGATCTCAGTAGTTATTTATCTGAACACAATATAAACGATCCAATTTTTATTGGCATACAAACTGGTGGAGTATGGGTTGCCAAGCAATTGCAGTCTTTGCTAAACAACAAACAAAAACTTGGCATACTAGATATCACCTTTTATCGCGATGACTTCAGCCGTGCTGGCATACAGCCCACCGTAAAGCCCTCTAAGCTTCCTTTAGGGGTAAACGATAAACATATCATTCTAGTAGATGATGTTTTACATACCGGGCGAACCGTGCGAGCAGCCTTAAATGAAATATTTGATTACGGTCGACCTGCCTCTGTATGTCTGGTGGCATTAGTGCAACGTAATGGCAGAGAATTACCCATACAAGCAGATGTAGTAGCCAGCACACTTACCTTAGATGCAACTCAACACGTTAAGCTAAGCGGACCAGACCCATTAGAATTAAAAATTCTTGAAATTACTGATAGCAAAAAATATTAAACAACAAATAGACATAATGCGGCATTTCTTACAAATAGATGGACTCAGCACAAAAGATCTACATCATATTTTAGATACGACTGAATCGTTTACCAGTATTGATGATCGCGCGGTTAAAAAAGTCCCGCTGTTACGTGGTAAAACCATTGTAAATTTGTTCTTTGAACCAAGCACACGCACACGTACTACTTTCGAATTGGCTGCCAAGCGACTTTCAGCTGATGTGCTAAATATTAATATTGCAACCTCTGCAACAACTAAAGGTGAAAGCCTTCTTGACACATTATTTAATCTGCAAGCCATGAATTCCGATATGTTTATTGTCAGGCACCCCGAAAGTGGTGCTGCGGAATTCATAAGTAACTATGTAGATTCACATGTCAGTGTAATTAATGCAGGTGATGGTAGACACGCTCATCCCACACAAGCAATGTTAGATATGTTTACTATTCGCAAACATTACAAAGAATTTTCAAAATTAAGAGTAGCAATTGTTGGTGATATTTTACATTCTCGTGTTGCTCGCTCACAAATTGAAGCACTCAATATACTGGGAGCCAAAGAAATACGTGTCATCGCACCAAGAACTTTGCTGCCTGCAAATGTAGCGCAACTTGGTGTCGAAGTATTTCAAAACTGCAAAGAAGGTTTATTCAATGTAGACGTTGTAATCATGTTGAGGCTACAAAAAGAACGCATGCAAGGTGGTTTCATTCCTAGCGAACATGAGTATTTTCAACTTTATGGTTTAACCCCTGAACGTTTAGCCATTGCCAAACCGAATGCAATTGTTATGCACCCTGGCCCAATCAATCGTGGTGTTGAAATTAGTTCTGAGGTAGCAGATGGTCCGCAATCGGTAATATTGCAACAAGTTAAATATGGAATTGCAGTACGAATGGCAATTTTATCCCTTGCCATGAGTTCAGCAGATGAAAATGGGGGTGGCAATTGAAGCTTGAAATCATAAATGGCCATCTTGTCGACCCTAAAAACCAAATTGATCAACACGCGAATCTTTATATTGCGGATGGAAGAGTAATAGCAGTCGGCAAGAAGCCTGCAGATTGGCAAGCCGACCAAAGCATTGATGCAAAAAGTAAATTAGTACTGCCGGGCTTAGTAGAGCTATCCGCAAGTCTGCGCGAACCAGGGCACGAACATAAAGCCACCGTACAATCTGAAACTAAAGCGGCCGCAGCGGCAGGAATTACCAGTATTGCCTGTCTGCCTACAACCAATCCGGTTGTCGACACACCAGCACAAGTAGAATTAATCGAACAACTTTCCCAAAGCAGTGGCCAGTGCCATGTGTATGTCATCGGTGCTTTAACTACTAATCTTAACGGTGAAAACCTAAGTGAAATGGCGGCATTAAAAGCCGCAGGTTGCGTGGGTGTAAGTAATGTATTTCATCCAATGAAGAGTTCGTTAGTGTTACGTCGCGCAATGGAATACGCAAGCAGCCAAGACCTAACGGTGTTCTCTTACCCGCTGGTACATGCGCTCGCTAATCATGGTTGCGTACATGAGGGTATAACCTCTTCTCGTTTAGGTTTGCCAGGTATACCTGCAGCAGCTGAAACCGCAGCGGTTGCATTTCAAATTGCATTAATCGAAGAACTAAATGTGCGTACACATTTTTGTCGCATCTCTACTGATCGTTCAGTGCACATGATTTCACGGGCACGCTTTGACAAGCTACCCATCACTGCAGATACCAGTATCTTACACTTATATTTAACCGATCAAGAAATACAGGGCTTTGATGGTTTATGTCACAACCAACCTCCGTTTAGAACACTTGATGACCGTGAAGGCTTACGTACTGGAATTCAAGATGGAACCCTTTCTGCCATTTGCGCTGATCATCAGCCACATGAAATTGAAGCTAAGCTTGCACCGTTTCAATCTACAGAACCAGGTAGTTCTACATTAGAAACTTTACTTCCATTAACATTAGAACTAGTTAAAGAAGATGTATTAACTTTAAGTGATGCAGTAAACCTAATTACTCAACAGCCGGCAGATATATTAGGAATATCCGCTGGCAACCTTTGTGTCGGTGCGAATGCCGATGCCTGCATAGTTGATTTAAAACACAGCTGGATTCTCAATAGCGAGAACATGTTAAGCCGAGGTAAAAACACACCATTATTAGGCGACCAACTAAATAGTCGCGTCACACACACTATTCTTAATGGCAAATTGATTTACGAAAATAAATTAAATTAGAAAACAAAGGAAAACAAACTGAAATCTCACCGCAATACCATCTTTGAAGAATCTGCAAATGTCGTTAATCAAGAAGCTCTCGCCGCAGGACAATACTTTCTCACTCTACATGCACCGAAATGCGCACAACGCGCACGTGCAGGTAATTTCGTGCATTTAAAATGTGATCAGCAATTGAGCATGCGTCGTCCCTACTCCATCATGCGCGCCGATAAGCAAAGCGGTCACATTGATATTCTATATAAAGTAGTCGGCCAAGGCAGTTCACTGTTAGCAACACGAAAAGAAGGCGATACTATTCAATGCTTAGGTCCAATTGGTAATGAATTTACAATTAGTGCATCCACTACTTATCCGTTGTTACTAGGTGGTGGAGTAGGTATACCACCGATGGTGTTTCTAGCAGACGAATTACGAAACATTAAGGATTTGCATCCTTTTGTTATCATGGGTTCAGAAATTCCATTCCCCTTTACCGTCAAACCTTCAAAAATCTTATTGCCTGGCATTCCAAATGATGTGATCGCCGCTATGCCTTTGCTGGATGACTGGGGTGTTGTCTCGCGACTCACCAGCCAACAAGGTTATCAAGGTTGTTACCAAGGCTACGCTCACGAACTAGCAGAAAAATGGGTGGAGAGTTTGGATGACACAAGCGGAATTGAAGTATTCGCATGCGGCCCAACTCCAATGCTGCAAGCAGTTGCAGGCTTTGCGAAAAAACACACCATCCCCTGCCAATTGTCATTAGAAGAACACATGGCCTGTGCGGTAGGTGGCTGCGCGGGATGCGTAGTTCCTTTTAAAGAAAACGATAAGGTGATCGCAATGAAACGCGTCTGTGTTGATGGACCAATTTTTAACGCTCAGAATATTTTCTAATATATTTAATTCGGCATGATGTGATCGTTCAGGTCACTAAATAAAAAAACATTAACTGTGAATGTTCATTTTTTTTACATGTCCAAAGAAAACGAACCAAAAGAAAAGACACCCACCAACTTGCTCTTCGAGTACGTTCGCAACCTCGAGCAACTTTGGCCGGTATGATGTCGCCATCCAGGCACAACATGCCTAAAACCACTTTTCCTGGCTGTTTTACCTGCCGTTGCTTTCGAGTTTACTCACCAAGTTGAATGTGATTTTAAGAGGTGCTCTGTATTTCCGCTTTTGGCCAATAGCAGTCATTAGTAGGTTAAGTAAACTATAGAAACATAGTAATTCTTGAACTTACAATCAATGATTATAATAAATTGTACTTACTATTTTTATAGAATGATTGTTCGCCTTTATTATTAAATTGAACTTATTGATCGATAAGGATTATCTAATTTATTAAATAATTATTAATGTTGCTTATTTCGGAAATTATTTTATTTCATTTCCACAATCATAGTCATAGCAGTAATGTTCTCATGAAAGAGCAAGAAGTACTCTTAAACTCCTATATTTAGGCAAACAGAGTAAAATGCAAAAAATTGATAAAGCTAATTCTTATATTTTAGATTTTCGAGAAAAAGAAGATAGGCGATCTTTTGGGCCGTCACCACAATTTCCCGTCTTCGATGATGCATGCACATTAGTAATTAAAGATCGGCGCTTTATACCTGATCGACGCATTGCGAATATCCAGGTCAGAGGGCATTTTTTACATATCAAAAGAAGTTACTAACAATACATTTCATAATTCTTTATATGTATATGTCCGCTTTGGTTCGTTAGCAAACATTATATTAAAGCAAGCAACATCTTCACGTATTACATCACGCTGAGAAGCGTAAGGTGAATTTGGGGTAAGACGAACCGTGTATGAGTGCAGCGAGTCGGTGAGCCGCCAAATTCATTGAGCATTCTCAGAAATAAGCGATGTTAAGCGCAATGCTTTTGGGTGCTTTTAGCGAAACCAAAGTACCTTGCTCTCTGAGAACAAGTGATTAGGAAAAGAATAGGAACAAAAAGAGAGAGCGGAAAAGGCAGAATATTACTTATGAAAATAACTAGGTGCCTACTGATCACCAAACACTGACTTCAATCGATCTAGATAACCAGAATTTTTATCGTCATCATCATCAAACACAGATGAATTTTCATTCATTGCAGACTCATCCAAAAAGTCATCATCATCAAACCCTACATGACTATCCAATGCTTCTTCTTCATCAACCGTATCAGATAAGACTGGTGGTTGTTTACTTCCTTTCGCAGATTTTTTGCTTGGCTCTTCAGTTGGAAACACTAGCTGATCACTGGAATCACTAACACTCTTAACACCACCACCAAAGTTAATTTGCCACTCAAGATTGCCACGAGAATCAGCATTTCCTAAGGCATCATCGAGCGAAATTCTTTCACTCTTATATAAGTCGTAAAGTGATTGGTCAAAGGTTTGCATGCCAGAGGCAGCACCTTTTTCCATAATAGGTTTTATCTCACTCACACTACCGCGTTTAATTAGTTCTGAAATATAAGGTGTGTTAATCAACACTTCTACTGCTGGAACACGTCCACCTTCAACATCTGGAATCAATCGTTGCGCTACAATACCACGTAAGTTCAATGACAAATCCATTAAGATTTGAGACTTTCCTTCTGGTGGGAAAAAATTAACGATGCGATCTAATGCTTGGTTGGCATTCACCGCGTGCAAAGTGGTTAAACATAAATGACCCGTATCGGCATAGGTAATTGCAGCTTCCATAGTTTGTTTATCACGCACCTCACCAATCATTATTAGATCAGGTGCTTCACGCATGGCTTCACGCAACGCGTTTTCATATGAAAGTGTATCTAGTCCTACTTCACGCTGGCCTATAATAGATTTTTTATGGCTGAAAGCATATTCGATGGGATCTTCAATAGTAAGAATGTGACCAGTCTGCTCAACGTTACGATGCTCAATCATCGAAGCCAGTGAAGTTGATTTACCAGAACCGGTAGAACCCACCATTAGCACCAAACCATTTTTTTGCAATACTAATTTTTTAAGTATTGGTGGTAAACCAAGATCTTCTAGTTCAGGAATGTCACCTTTAATGTAACGAATCACCATGGAGATTTCGCCACGCTGATAATAAGCATTTACACGGAAACGCCCTGCACCTGCGACTGAAATTCCAAGGTTCATCTCCTTAGTCATTTCAAATTCTCTGATCTGCTGATCATCCATGATGCTGTAGGCAATTTTCTTTACCACGCCTGGCTCAAGAACATTCCTACTTACACGTCGCGTAACACCTTCAACTTTTGTGCACACTGGTGCACCTGTTGTAAAAAACAGGTCAGAAGCATTTTGCTCCACCATCAGCTTTAGATAAGGATCTATATTCATGTAGTGTTATTCAGAATCTGGCTAATATTATAGCTACTTAACCCAAATTAGCTCGTTTTACTGGTGCGATTAAACCTGCGTCATCGTCGGTTTCTTCTACCATCAAGCCTGCTGTTCCCTCAAGTAGGTCGTTATCCTTAGCATCCTTACTGTCTAGCTTCAGTCGTAAACGTAAATCATTCACGGAGTCAGCATTACGCAAGCCATCTTCCATGGTGATTAAGCCAGCCTCAATAAGGTGAAACAAGTGTTGATCAAAAGTCTGCATGCCTAGCTCGTTAGACTTTGCAATTAGTGCCTTCATTTCATGCACATGGCCTTTAAAGATTAGATCTGCCATTAAGGGTGTATTCAGCAAAACTTCTACTGCTGGAACACGTCCTTCTTCGTCCTTAATTGGCAATAGTCGTTGAGAAATAACCGACTTTAAGTTCAACGACAAGTCCATCAATAATTGAGCACGTCGCTCATCGGGGAAAAAGTTAATGATTCGATCCAATGCTTGGTTAGTACTATTAGCGTGCAAGGTAGATAAACATAAATGCCCAGTTTCTGCGAAGGCAATTGCATGTTCCATTGTTTTGCGATCACGAATCTCGCCTATCAGAATCACATCTGGCGCCTGACGTAACGTATTTTTCAGTGCAATGTCATAATCTTCCGTATCTACACCTACTTCGCGTTGAGTAATGATGCAGTTCTTATGCTTATGTACGAATTCAATGGGGTCCTCAATAGTTACGATATGTCCAAAGCTATTTTCATTTCGATAACCGACCATGGCAGCAAGTGAAGTTGATTTACCACTGCCTGTACCACCAACGAAAATAACCAAGCCGCGCTTGGTCATTGATATATCACGCAATACTGGAGGTAGTTTTAACGATTCAAACTTTGGAATTTCTGAGTTAATTACACGTAATACCATTCCGGGACTGCCACGTTGCGCAAATGCGTTAACACGAAATCGAGACACATTAGGCAAGCTGATTGCAAAGTTACATTCTTGTGTTTCTTCATACTCTCTAGACTGTTTGTCATTCATAATTGAACGCACTAACACTTGTACATGACTGGAGGTTAGAGGCTGATTAGTAACTGGCACCATCTTGCCATCAATTTTCATTGAAGGTGGTGCACCCACTGTTATAAATAAATCTGAGCCACCTTTTGTAAGTAGGTTGCGCAGCAGGTCATGCATGAAGCTTATGGCCTTATCTCTATCCATTGTTTATTCCTTTAACTACAATCTTTACGAAATTAATTTTAAAAATCTGCTCTTAGAAATCGGCTTTATTCTCTGCTTTACGTCGCGCTTCTTCACGAGCAATCAATCCCTTTTTGAGAATTTCTTGCAAGTTTTGATCCAAAGTTTGCATTCCCACACTGTTTCCTGTTTGTATTGCAGAATACATCTGTGCGACTTTATCTTCGTTAATTAAGTTACGAATCGCTGGCGTGCCAATTAAAATTTCGTGTGCAGCTACACGACCACCGCCGATCTTACGACATAATGTTTGCGAAATTACTGCACGCAATGAGGCTGCTAACATGGAACGTACCATGTCTTTTTCAGCACCAGGGAATACATCGATAATACGGTCAATAGTTTTTGATGCCGAACTAGTATGTAAAGTACCTAACACTAAGTGGCCAGTCTCTGCAGCTGTAAGTGCGAGTCGAATCGTTTCTAAATCACGTAACTCGCCTACAAGAATCGTATCGGGATCTTCACGTAATGCTGAACGCAGCGCTTCATTAAAGCCTAAGGTATCGCGATGCACTTCGCGTTGGTTAACCAAGCTCTTTTTACTTTCGTGAACGAATTCGATGGGATCTTCAATAGTTAGAATATGGCTGTATTCGTTATCGTTTTTATGATCCATCATCGCAGCCAACGTTGTAGATTTACCTGAACCAGTTGGTCCAGTAACTAACACTAAGCCACGTGGGTAACTGGCTATCTCTGAAAATATTTTCGGACAATCTAGATCTTCTAGGGTAAGAATTTTGCTAGGAATCGTTCTGAATACTGCACCTGCGCCACGGTTTTGTATAAACGCGTTTACACGAAAACGTGCCAGACCAGGAATTTCAAACGAAAAATCCGTTTCTAAATATTCTTCATAATCTTTACGCTGTTTATCGTTCATGATGTCATATACCATTTCATGAACTTGTCGATGTTCCATTGCTGGAACATTGATACGTCTAACATCACCATCGACACGAATCATCGGCGGTACCCCTGCAGAGAGGTGTAAATCTGAAGCGCCATTTTTAACGCTGAATGCAAGTAACTGCGAAATGTCCACGAATACTCCTTTATCTAGCTCGGTTTATAGATACTCCATGGATTAACCCTACCCACCTCAGTCAGTTAGAGGCGAAATTTGCCCTGGGTTGAGTATCTAATATCGTTAGTGTCGATCGAATAAGGAGGCCAGGAGTTTGATTCTCGACAAGCCGCTTCATTCATGCGACTAAATGGCCGAATAGCTAGCCATAATACGCTGCACATGCTAAAAAACTGAGGGTAATTGAGTTACTTATGTGGCATTAGCCGTTAATCTACAGGAGCCCCATAGTCGAAAATTATGAGCAATTTTTACCCAGATTTGAGCATTTAGCCTTGATAAAAATATGCCAGAAAATTCAGAACAAATTTCACAAATTAAAGCCAATCTAAACCAGGTCTTAGAAAACCTTCGAATGCTGGAAGAACAATATCAACGCCCAGCTAACAGTGTGCAATTACTTGCGGTGAGCAAAACTAAACCGATTGAGGATATATGCACCGCCTACGCCTGTGGACAACATCATTTTGGGGAAAGCTATGTACAAGAGGCCTTAGAAAAAATTAAAAAGTTGAAAATAGAGCAATCCAATATAAAGATGTCAAAACTATACTGGCACTTTATTGGTCCTATACAAAAAAACAAAACCCGCGCGATTACAGAAAATTTTCAGTGGGTACATAGTGTAGAACGATTAGTGATTGCACAACGCCTCAATGATCAACGACCCAGTTCTTTGCCTCCATTACAAGTATGTATACAAGTAAACATAGATAATGAAGCTTCAAAAGCCGGTGTTATTAGCGAAGATATTCAAAGTCTGGCTGAATACCTATCTAAATTAAAGCACATCAAATTACGTGGATTGATGGCAATTCCAAAAGCTAGCAGCGATATTCATCAACAACGAAAATCATTTGCAAATTTGCGCGAACAACTTGAACATCTAAATCAAAGTGGCTTTGAACTCGATACATTGTCGATGGGCATGAGTGGTGATCTTGAAGCAGCGATCGCCGAAGGTGCTACTATAGTACGAGTCGGTACGGCAATTTTTGGAAAGCGACCCCCTAAAACATGAAATTAAAAACTAATTAAATAAACCAAGCTATGCAAAACCTTAATATCGTATTTATCGGTGGCGGCAATATGGGCCAGGCTCTCGTAACCGGTTTGCTGGATAGTGACTGGAATGCAGACAGCATAACCATTGTCGATAACGATCAAGCTATTTTAAGTAAGCTAAGTGAAAAGTTTTCTAATTGCCATGTTTATTCACAATCAGAAGCTGCGCTTAATCTTGCTGATGTGGTTGTCTTAGCGGTTAAGCCACAAGCTATGCAAACTGCTTGCGAGCAAATAGCCGCACAGTGCCAGATCAAACGCCCTTTGATCATATCTATCGCTGCCGGTGTACTTATAAATAGTATCGACTCTTGGCTGGGAGGTGAATTACCAATTATTCGCTGCATGCCAAACACCCCCGCATTAGTACAATCAGGCATTACTGGTTTATATGCCAATACTGAAGTAAGTGCAAAACAGCGTGAACTTGCTTTTGAAATCCTCAGTAGTGTGGGCACAGCACTTTGGCTAGAATATGAATCTTTACTAGATGCAGTCACCGCAGTATCTGGTAGTGGGCCAGCCTATTTCTTTTATTTAATTGAAGCGATGATGGACGCTGGGAAGAGTTTAGGCTTAAACGAGACTCAAGCACGTGAATTAACTGTCGCTACGGCAACAGGAGCAGCAAAGTTAATAGCTAAAAGTGACCAATCTGCTCAAGCACTACGTCTTGCAGTAACATCTAAAGGTGGAACTACCGAAGCTGCGATTAACACTTTACAACAATACGATATGAAAAAGATCATTGAAACGGCAATTAAAAATGCAGCAACAAGATCTCAGCAGCTTTCTAACACCAACGAATAACAAACCATGAATGCATTATTAGATGTCATAAATTACTTATTCCACATCGTTGTTACTTTATATATTTACGCTGTGATTATCCGCATGTTACTAGGTTTAACTCGTGCTGACTTTTACAATCCTTTTTCACAATTTATCTTAACGATCACAAATCCTATACTTACACCACTGCGCAAATTCATTCCAAGCATAGGCAAAGTAGACTCTTCTGCAATAGCATTAATTTTTATTCTAAAATTTGCAGAATTAGCAATAAACAATCTTCTAGTAGGTAAAGGAGCAATATCAGGTTCACTAGTTATCCCAGTAATATTTAGTTTAGCCAACCAACTGATAAATATTTACTTATTAGCAATTTTTATATTAGTTGTTATCAGCTGGCTTGCTCCCTTTTTACAAGGCCAAAGTAACCCAATTGCTTCTGTTTTACACTCCATAACTGCGCCAATTATGGATCCTGTTCGAAAACTTATCCCTCCTGTAGGTATTTTTGACCTTTCTACATTTGTTGTATTTCTAGCGTTGTTAGCTTTAAAAAGGTTTTTGTGGCACCTCCATTACATGCCCATCTAATTCAATAATCGATTGCGGTGGGTGTAAGCTCTTATTACACTCCATGCCCAATAACAATTCATTTGTAGTTTAAACGTGCCAGAAACATTTGCCCCAGATTCAGTTGGTCTCGTAGAGACGCAATATTTAACTGTCAAGAATTCCTTACAGCTTGATTGTGGTCGCTCATTAGCAGACTTCACGCTCGCATATGAGACCTATGGCGAACTGAACGCAGACAAAAGTAACGCCCTGCTAATTTGTCATGCACTTTCTGGTGATCAACACGTTGCTGGATACAATAGTGTAGATGATCGTAAACCTGGATGGTGGGATAACTGCATCGGTCCCGGCAAACCATTTGATACCAGTCGTTTCTTCATAGTTTGCCCAAATAATCTAGGCGGCTGTAAAGGTAGCAGCGGGCCGAACACTATCAATCCCGAAACTGGTAAACCTTATGGCCCTGATTTTCCATTACTCACCGTACATGACTGGGTAATTAGCCAAGGCTATCTTGCAGATGAACTAGGCATCCAGCAATGGGCAGCAGTAATTGGCGGTAGCCTTGGTGGCATGCAAGTTATGCAATGGGCGATCGATTACCCAGATCGTTTACGTCACGCTTTAGTGATTGCTGCGACGCCAAAACTTACTGCACAAAACATTGCTTTCAATGAAGTGGCACGCCAAGCAATTTTTTCTGATCCAGATTTTCATGCTGGACGATTCTACGAACACAATACCATTCCGCGCCAAGGTTTAATGCTTGCGCGCATGCTAGGTCACATCACTTATTTATCTGATGATGCTATGCGCGAAAAATTTGGCCGAGACTTGCGTGAAGGTAAACTTAATTTTGGTTTTGATGTTGAATTTCAAGTAGAAAGTTATTTGCGGTATCAAGGTAAATCTTTTGTAGATCGATTTGATGCCAACACTTATTTGTTGATGACTAAAGTTTTAGACTACTTTGATCCTGCATTGCAATTCAACAACAACTTGCCACGAGCATTTGATGATACCAATGCAAATTTTCTAGTTATTTCATTTACAGGTGACTGGAGATTTACGCCTGCACGCTCACGCGAAATTGTACGAGCCTTGGTTGTGGCAGATAAAAAAGTGAGTTACGCAGAAATTGATGCCGAACTTGGGCATGATGCATTTCTTACCCCTATACCTGAATACCATGGCGTTCTTAATGCCTACATGGATAACATAGAGTAGTTCCATGAGCGATAGTTTTTTAAACAATAAATTAAGGCCAGACTTAGATCTTATTTGTGAATGGATAAAACCTGATACACGTATTCTTGATTTAGGTTGCGGTGACGGTGCTCTACTGAACCATTTGCATAAAACTCGCAACGTTACCGGTTATGGATTAGAAATTGATCATACAAATATTATTAAATGTGTCGTCAAGGGTGTACAAGTAATCCAAACTAACTTAGATGAAGGCATTACAGAATTTTTTGATGAAAATTCTTTTGACTATGTTGTGATGACTCAAACTCTTCAAGCTATCCAACATCCTGAAAAATTATTAACACAAATGATGCGCATAGGAAAAGAAGGTATTGTAACGTTTCCAAACATGGCTTTTTGGAAAAATCGGATTCAATTAGCGCTTGGGGGACATATGCCAGTTACACGTACATTGCCTGATAATTGGCACGATACTCCAAATATACATCTATGCTCATTGCAAGATTTTGAAGCGCTATGTAATAGCAATGGTATAAAAATTATACAACGCGCTGCAGTAGATCATGCCCATCGATATAGCATAGGTAGCAAACTTTTTCCTAATTTGCTTGGTGAAATTGCCATCTATCGATTTTGCAAAAACTCAGTCTGAGCTTCTTTACTCAAGTTCTTCCATTGAAATATTTCATTCAATATTTCTAGAATATAAAAAAATGCTAACTTCCTCGCACTTTTTCTACTATTGCTATTGTATTTCTATTCAGAGTGTTTGATCATACCGCCGCACTTAATTAATTGTTCATTATCGATTTAGAGGAATTATGCATGGCAGCTACAAAAAGCACATCTGTTAAAAAACCACCTACAAAATCAGAAATCCTAAACAGCATTGCTGCTGATACAGATCTTTCTAGAAAAGAAGTTGCATCAGTTTTAGAGTCTCTTGAGGGTTTAATCTCCAAAGAACTTAAGCCACGTGGCGCTGGTTATTTTAATCTTCCAGGCTTACTTAAGATTAAAGTTGTTAAGAAACCTGCAAGAAAAGCACGTAAAGGAATCAATCCATTCACTGGCGAAGAAATGATGTTTAAAGCAAAACCTGCAAGCAAAGGTATTAAAGTACTTCCGCTTAAAGGTCTAAAAAGCATGGTATAAACATATCAAGGGTGTCTATATTAATTTAGACACCCTTTATTAATCTCGCCCTTAATTTATCATTTTTATAGTTCATCGCTTATCAATTTTATTTTTTAACTAAACTTCTGTAATTTTAAGTTTAGTTTGAATAAAAATACTGTGCGGAATGTATAGCAAGTCTGCGATTTTTCGTAACTGATATTCTTCATACTTATCGAGCTTGCCATCTGCATAGGCCACGCGCCACAAATTTTCTAGTAATAATTTTTTTTCGTCGGCAGAACACCTATCGTTGATAATTTTTACAAACGGGTGAATAGATACATGGCTATCTTGCTCAGTTCTAGCTAACTCAATGAGACTGTCTGCTTCTTGTTTTGAGAAATCAAACCTTGCAATTAATGAATTTGCAATCGACTCTAACTCTTCATCTTGAATATCAAAATCTGCACGACTAACTTCTAATAACAATGCAGCTGAAGCCAAGTGCATAACTTGTTGTTCATCAATAACTACATCACTATCTTTACGAAATTTTTCATGAACTAAATTAGAAATGGATTTGAACATAGTTAATTATTAATCTGGTAGTTTTGATATGCTCCATCCTCAAAACTATCAAAAAAGTCTTCGGTTAAAGGATGCGTAATTGGCTCTGAACTAGCATCCACATCTAGATGTCTTTCTGCCACATAAGTTGTCATTAACTGCCCATCAACTAAAACATGATACCAAGGCTTATCTTTTGGTGGCTTAGATTTTGCCACCTTTTCATACCATTCTTCAGTGCCGGTATATTCAGCATCGACATCATAAATTACACCGCGATAATTAAATTTCTTATGCACGATGAGCTGTCCAATTGAAAACTGTGCTTGTTGCATAAGGGTGACTCCTTAAAAATTAAATTTGTCATAAAAACTAAGGTGATTTTACGCTATCTATGTCAAGTACGCATAAAAGATCAATGGTATATTCAGCATAATCTGCTAGGCTATAGCTGATTACTATTTATACCACTCTATAAATATCTAACGCGAATGCTGGTTATTTAATGACTACTAGAACTAAGGAACAACGGATTTTAGTTGTTATGCGTAAGCTGCTAGCACAGATTGTAAAAGACACAACTCCTGGCCCTGGTATGCGTCACCCATTAAATGAACAAACAATAAAAGATATCCGTGATTGTTTTGGACTCATTTCCGCAAGGGAACGCGAGCTTTCAGAACAAGCTGGAATTGAAAATAAAGATCGGCCACGTTATATAGATGAACCTAAAACCTCTACAGTAATTGAATTCAAAGCTCCTCATAAGGCAAAAATCACCAAGAAACCAACAAACGACGATTAAAAACTTACTCTTACTTTAGTATTCTTTAGCCTTTACAAAATGTCTTTCTCCTCACCGCAACATCAGGTCGAAATTACACGGCATATCATGCGTGTTTTAGACGAATGGGAACTACCAGGCAAAGATATAATTAAACTCTTGAAATTACCTAGCAAAGTACGCTTACGTAATTTAGATCGCTTTCGTGATGGTGAGGCTTTTCCGGAATCACAGCAAACCTTAGAATGCATAGAACATATTGCAGGAATAGCCGATGCACTACGCACAAGTTTCCCACGCAATGCGCATATGGGTATTCTATGGATGCATACACCGCACCGCCGCTTTCAAAATCAACCACCTTTAACTGTCTTATCAGAACAAGGATTAAAAGGCTTGCGAATGGTGCGCTCTGAATTGGATTGTGCATTCTCCTGGGACGACTCACTTAAATAACTGTGAATAATTCAACAAGCTCCAGGTAAGTATTTGCAGCCACATAAATATTTTAAGTTATATTCCCTCTATGCACTAGCGCGTTTATACTACCAACCTCACTCAACAAATTAGCAGATTGAAATGGAACTATTAGCGGACATAAAAGTTAAGCTCGAACCTGGCGTTGAAATCACTGCCGAAAATAAATGTGGATTTTGCACAAATTCATATTGCTGCTCATATGTAACAGAAGAACTTGAATCTCCAAAAACAAAGGTCGACTTTGAGCATATGCTTTGGCAGGTCTCGCATAAGAATGTATCTGTTTATAAAGATGATGAAGGTTGGTGGGTTTCATTTGCTGCGAAATGCGAACACTTACAGCCTGATGGCGGTTGCGGAATTTATGATACACGACCGCAAATTTGTCGCGATCACACCAATGATTATTGTGAGTTTGACTCACCTGCGGAGGATGACTTTGACTTGTACTTTCCTGACTACGAATCCTTATTGAAGTATTGCAAAAAACGCTTTAAGCGTTGGAAAAGAGGTTGAGCCAAACGAACCTGACTACTCAGGCATAATCTCATCAAAGTCTGCTAATGCTGGGTAGTGCAAAGTATCTTGTAAAGGCTTTGAACTATCCGGCTTTTTAATAGAAAGCAGATGTTGAATCCCATAAGCTTCTGCCGCTGCTAATACTGATAAGTTATCATCAATAAATAAGGTGGTAGCAGGATCAAAAGGCTCTGCCTGCATAAATTTGCGCCAAAACTCCAGTTCTTCCTTAGCATGACCGTAATCATGTGATGAAATAATCTTGTCGAAATAACCCTCTAGCTCTAAATGATCCATTTTGACAGCAATGCTTTTACGATGCGCATTGGTTACTAAAGCGACATGTTTTTCATGCAATTTGAGTTTTTTTAGGAACTTTTCAACATTAGGGAAGATCTGAATATGTTTAGAAACTTCACGTTTTAGTGCTGCAATATCAAGCCCAAGTTCATTTTCCCAAAAATCCACACAATACCAATCAAGCGTTCCAGCTTTATTCTTGTAGCGTTTTAATAATTGTTGTTTGGCATCATGCACATCGATTGTATGTTTCTCGCTAAAGCGTAGAGGTACATGCTCATGCCAAAAATAATTATCAAAATATAAATCTAATAAAGTGCCATCCATATCAAGAAAGACAGCAGTGATTGATTTCCAGTCCATTGGTGTTTGCATTAACGAATAGATCCTAGATAATTAGCTCAATTATGGAAATTAATGATATATGGCTGAAGGAACTGGTCAATCCTGTTTGTGAAATTGCAAAAAAGGCTGGCGCGGAGATTATGAAGATCTATGCAGAAGGCTTTGAAATTGAGCAAAAGAAAGACCACTCCCCACTAACAACTGCTGATTTAGCCTCACACACCCTTATAATTGAAAAGCTCGAAAAACTCACACCGGAGATTCCCATATTATCTGAGGAATCAGCATCTATTAGCTTTGCCGAAAGATCAAGCTGGAAAAATTATTGGCTTATAGACCCCTTAGACGGCACTCGCGAATTCATTAAAAGAAATGGAGAGTTTACAGTCAATATCGCATTGATAACCGAACATAGTTCAAGCTTAGGCGTGGTTTATATTCCCGTTCAAGATATTTGTTACTTCGCATCTAGAAAACAAGGCGCTTATAAACAAGAACAAAACCAAATGACCAAGAAAATTCAAGTACGCTCATCCACTCCTACAAATAAACCAACAATCTGTGGTAGTCGCTCCCATGCAGGTAAGTCACTACAAGCTTTACAGGAAAAAATTGGAGAATTTGATCTAATCAGCATGGGCAGCTCAATTAAAATGTGTCTTGTAGCCGAAGGTGTCGCAGACATCTACCCACGTTTTGGACCTACATCTGAGTGGGATACTGCAGCTGCGCATTGCGTAGTTAATGAAGCTGGCGGAGTTATTGTTGATACCACTTTAAAGACGCTTCAATACAACACTAAAGATTCTTTATTAAATCCTTCATTTCTGGCCGTCGGAGATTTGAATAATCAGTGGCGTGAATTTCTAAGCAAGAATGTAGCCAGCTAAAACGCTGGCAAATTATCATCTAGAAACCACTTTTCTGCTTCTTCCAAATACCACCAATTTTGAGTGTCACGGATTTCTTTCACGATATTTGTCGTTTCAAAATAGTATGAAATATCTGCTTCTACCATAGCCGTTTTTAAGTCTTCACCCATTACCACTCTTTTAATTTCATAATCGGTAACGCGTAAATCCTCAAACCCATCCAGACTAATATCAACAGTAGACTCATCTTGATGGCGAATCATATTCACTGCACCTTCAAATTCTCTCCAGCGCAACAACCTTCCATACAACCTAGTGGTCTCCTCAAATGAACTTAACGTTTGATTCTTCTTTTTTGTAGCACAGCCACCTAACGAAACACTACTGACACCTAAGGCTGAAAACACAAGAATGAGAAGTAATTTAGTTTTCATAAATTTTTAACGCCATATAAATTTCTAAAAGAAGCTATGATTTATTCTTAGACAAGGCAAAAAATGTTGGAAATAGCGATGTGTATGATCCTATACATGAGCGATTTTAAGATCATTTTTTAAAGAAGTATAAGGATAAACCATAGTTTCGTCGCACTACCAGCCTTGTAAGACAATTTTACCAATAGCATGCCTACCTTCAATTTCAGCATGTGCAGCTTTTAAGTTTTTCGCATTGATAGGTTCTAGTACTTTATTTGATGTGGTTTTGATCTTCCCTGCATCAACTAATCCTGCTACACGATTTAATATATGATGTTGCTCAATCATATCATCAGTTTCATACATCGAACGTGTAAACATAAATTCCCAAGAAAAAGTCGCGCTCTTACTCTTGAGCGCACCAAGATCTACATCAGCTGCCGTCTCTACTATTGAACAAATTTTTCCCTGCGGTGCGACGACCGTTGCCATCGATTGCCAATGCTCATCAGTATCATTAAAACACAAAATATATTCATATCCATTGATGCCAAGTTTATTAACTTGGTCAGGAATATCTAAATAATGATTAATAATATGATCGACTCCTAAATCTTTAACCCAGGTTTTAGATTCAGGGCGCGAAGCAGTCACAGTGACAGTAAGTTTCGCAAGTTGCTTTGCAAATTGCGTAGCTATTGAACCTACACCCCCTGCTCCACCAATAATTAATAAATTTTTACCCGTATCAGCGCCTTCACTATCGACTCCTAACCGATCAAACATCGCTTCCCACGCCGTAATACTTGTTAAAGGCATTGCAGCAGCGTGAGCAAAATCCAAACTCTTTGGTTTACTACCTACAATACGCTCATCAACTATGTGGAATTCACTATTACAACCTGGCTGAGTAAAACTTCCAGCGTAGAACACTTCATCTCCGACCTTAAAAAGGCTCACATCTGACCCTACCGCTTCAACCACACCAGCTACATCCCAACCAAGAATTCGTGGGCTGTCCTCTACTTTATCTTGTGGAGAGCGCATCTTGGTATCGACCGGATTTACTGCTACTGCTTGCACTTGAACGAGAAGTTCTTGTCCTTGAGGACTCGGCTTGTCGATTTCGACATCCACTAATGAATCAGGTAAATCGATAGGAAGATACTTATATAAGCCAACTGCTTTCAAGATAGAACTCCAGGATAGTTAACAACATTTTTAGATTTTCGCGCAATAAACGTACAAAATTAATATGCACCTATATATTACTCCATAGTACAAATGCTTATCGCCTAGATCTAGATCACCTTTAGGCTATGACAGTTATATTTAAATAAATTAACCAAAAACACATGATTAAACGTGACTTACTTATATTTCTTCCAGTAATAAATGAAAGACATTCAGTAAATTGTCTAAGTTATAGCCAATATTTTTAAAGCTCAACAACTCTAAAAATAAATTGCCCGATTTTGGGCAGACAAACTTAAAGCGATAAAATAGTAATGCACAAATTACTAACTTTAGGCGGGAAAGGGCGGCCATTAACTAAATCTTCAGCCATTGATCCAAGTTCTATAATCAAGATATTTTCATTGTCATTAAATTTTCTGGGTCGTATATCAACCAAGCATAGTATGCCGATATTCATTCCTGAATTAGATTGCAGCACGAAGCTTATATTAGAGCTCACCCAAGGCGTGGTTAATCGTAGTCTCGCAAATTGCATGCGCGCAAATAGGAATATCTCGAGAGAATTCTGTAGGCTCAATTTCCCAAGCGGACTTAAACCGCTGGCGATCAGAATCGATAAAGGTATTTAGACAGATGGGTACTGCAAGCTTTTCAGCTGCAAATCGAGTAATGCAATCAAACCGAATAACTGGTGACGTATCTAGAATATTGAGTGCGTGCAATATCGCCAATCGACTAAATTCATTTTGTGGAATTGAGGGAAATAACATTCTTTGCTCCAACCAAGTAGTTGCAATGCAGAATAATTCAAAACCATAACTAAATATATCTACTCTATTTATACTACTTTGTGAAGAACTCCTATCAATTTAGTTGTAAAAACCAAGATCTCACACACATCTTCCTGAACCTCGTTAATCAAATTTATCTAATTCAATCTCAGCCACCGGAATACCGTGATCAGACATGATTCGATCCGACTCTCTGGCTGTAAGTGACCAATCGAATAAGTGATCATTAAATATGTGTTGGTAAGTAACTTTTCCAATACGTTTAGAATTTCTATGATAGAACTCTTGCGACACTAATATATGGTCTAGCACATCACGCCGTCCGTGGTGAATATGCGTATAGCCAAAATCTTTTAAATCTTGCCGTGTCTGTATGGTATTCGTGCTATACAACAGCACATCCCAATACATACGCTTAATTTTAAGTGGCCATCGAAAATCTGGTGAATCGCCTGCAATAATTTGTGTGCTGGTACTCTCAACCGTATCGTTTAAATCGCCCAACACAATTAATGGTTGCTTATTCTTTTCTATATCTTTAACTAGCCTTGTACGAAGTGCAGTGGCTTCTATACTACGTACTACCTGCGCTCGCAAGGATCCTAATGAGCGATGAATTGGATTTTCTCGGTCTTCGCCTTCTTTATAGATGGGTCGTTTAGATTTTAAGTGCGCGACATAAACAACGACGGTTATATCTGTTTCGGGTATTAAAATTTCAGCGCGTAGTGGTGGACGTTCAAATTGTTTGATTGGCACATCGATGAGCTGCTCAATACCTTCCGGTGACTTACTCGGTATTTGAAAATCTGCGGTAGTTGGAAATTCTTTTATCGACTCATGACGTAATATTTCAAAGCGTGTTGCTAAACCAACTTTTGGTCGCAAGGCTTTACCATCTTCTTCATTACTTTCAGTGTCTGCGCCCGGGGATAATACTTGGGCATGGTCGTGAAAGTTTTGAGAATATTCGACGGCTGCTTGTAAGCTGGAACTACTAAACACTTCCTGAAATCCCACAATATCTGCTCGGCTTCGATCTAGTGTTTGTGCAATCCATTTAAGTTTATGTTCATGCTCATCTTCTGCATGCACCGGAAGGTCGTAATAACGAACGCCTGGGCGCACAAGATTAAGCACGTTAAACGATGCTACACGAAAATTCATATTATTGTTTTGAAAGATACATCCAAGTGCTTAGAACTGAATCTGGGTTCAAAGACAAACTATCAATTTTTTGTTCAATCAACCACTTTGCAAAATCAGGGTAGTCTGACGGGCCTTGCCCACAAATTCCAACGTATTTATTTGCTTGTTTACAAGCCTGTATCGCCATTCTTATCAGGCTCTTTACTGCATCATTTCTTTCATCAAACTTTTCTGCAATCAATTCTGAATCGCGATCTAAGCCAAGCGTCATTTGCGTTAGGTCATTAGAGCCGATAGAAAAGCCATCAAAGTATTGCAAAAATTGTTCTGCCAATAAGGCATTTGAAGGAACTTCACACATCATAATGACTTTTAGATCATTCTCGCCACGAACCAATCCGTTTTTTCCCAAAAGTTCGGTAACTTGCTTGGCTTCATCAATAGTGCGAACGAAAGGAATCATGATTTGGATATTGGTGCAGCCCATTTCATTGCGTACGCCATGCACTGCCTTGCATTCCATCTCAAAACAGGCCTGAAACATCTCGGACAAATATCGCGATGCACCGCGATAACCAATCATAGGATTTTCTTCTTCAGGCTCGTATAAATTCCCTCCCAATAAATTTGCATATTCATTTGATTTAAAATCGGACAGTCGCAGTATGACTGGTTTCCCCTCGAACGCAGTTGCGAGCGTGGCGATTCCCTCGGTTAACTTGCTTATATAGAAATTTGTTGAATTATCATAAGCAGAAATTTTTTTAGTAATTGTACTTTTTATTTCATTAGGCAAAGTATCAAAATCCAACAAAGCACGCGGATGGATACCCACCATATTGTTGATCACAAATTCCAGTCGTGCCAACCCAACACCTGCATTTGGTATTTGTGCAAAAGAAAACGCACGCTCAGGATTACCCACATTCAACATGATCTTGCATGGAATTTCGGGCATTTTTTCTAGTTGAATTTTGTCTACTTCAAAATTAAGTAATCCAGAATACACATTGCCGGTATCCCCTTCGGCGCATGAAACCGTAACTGGCTGTGCAGTGCTAATCTTGTTGGTTGCATCACTACATCCTACTACAGCTGGCACACCCAATTCTCGTGCAATGATTGCAGCATGACAGGTGCGTCCTCCTCGGTTTGTAACGATAGCCGCTGCTCTTTTCATTACCGGTTCCCAATCGGGATCGGTCATATCCGTTACCAAGACCTCGCCTTCTTGAAGCTGATCAATTTCCTTCAAAGATTGAATAACTCGCGCATTACCTGCACCAATACGACTACCTATACTTCGCCCCGTTGTGAGCACAGATGACTTTTCACGCAAGGAATATTTTTCAATTATTTTTTGTGTTTGGCTTTGTACCGTTTCTGGTCTAGCCTGCACAATATATAGCTTTCCATCTATACCATCTTTCGCCCACTCAATATCCATAGGACGTTTATAGTGTTGTTCAATTTTTAGCGCCATTTACGCTAAGGCTTCGACCTCTTCATTGTTAATACAAAATTTTATTTGCTCTTCAGGATCAACATTCAAAGTGTCGACACCACTTTGTTTGTCTCTGAAAACCATTTTTTCTAATTTGCTGCCAAGTGTGCGACTAATAATGGCCGCTTTACCTCGTTTAATTGACGATTTTGAAACATAGAACTCATCCGGGTTAACTTGCCCCTGGACAATCGTTTCGCCTAATCCGTTACTTGCTGTTATCAGCACAACTTCTCTGCATCCGGATTCAGTGTCTAGTGTGAACATCACGCCACTGGATGCAAGGTCGCTGCGCACCCTTTGCTGCACCCCTGCTGAGAGTGAAACATGCGCATGCTCAAAATCCTTATGCACGCGATAAGCAATGGCACGGTCATTGTATAAAGAAGCAAACACTTTCCTAACCGCACTTAACACTTCATCAATTCCACAAACATTAAGATAACTTTCTTGTTGTCCGGCAAATGAAGCCTCGGGTAAATCTTCCGCTGTCGCTGAAGAGCGCACAGCAACCGCTGCATTGGGGCATGTTGTGCCTTCCAGGTTTTTATATGAGGCTCGAATATCTTGTTCCAATACTTTAGGTAATTTAGCATTGAGCATTAAATTTCGAATTTCATCTCCACACTTAGACAATGCACTGATATTATCTACATCAAGATTGCTTAGACGCTTGGCAATTTCATCTTTAAGACGATTCTCCTGGAGAAACATTTGAAACGCATAGGAAGTAGTAGCGAATCCACCTGGAACCGATATACCAACCGAGCTAAGATTCTGAATCATCTCACCAAGAGATGCGTTTTTACCACCAACATCAGGTAGATTGTTTGAGCTAAGTTTTGCTAAATTTATAACGCAATCATTCATATTCTATTTTATATTTTGGATAGCAAAAAAATACAAAATGTTTTTTTCATCTCAGATAGTACTGGAATTACTATTGAGTCATTAGGACATTCATTATTTACACAATTTCCAGATATTACCTTTGAAAAGAAAGTTTTCCCATTTGTCACCAAAAAAGAAAATGCAGAAAAGGCAATTTCACACATAAAAAAAGTCGCTACAAACTCTCAAAACACACCTATAGTCTTCACCAGCCTAGCAGATGAAGATCTCAAGAATTTGTTTGCTGCTAATGATATTTCCATTTTCGATATTTTTTCATCTTTTATACCCGAAATGGAATCACATTTAAAAACTCAAGCTTCACACGCAATAGGAGAAACACATGGTGTGGGCAACACTTCTGACTACCTTCAGCGCATTGACGCATTAAATTTTGCATTAAGCCATGATGATGGCATGAAGCTAGACACTATAGAACATGCTGACATCATTTTAACCGGCGTTTCTCGAAGTGGAAAAACACCGACCTGTTTATATCTAGCCATGCATTACAATCTAAAAACCGCAAATTACCCGCTAACGGACTCTGATTTTGAAAACTCTTATTTACCAGAGACTCTAAGAGCCTCTCAAGACCAAATATTCGGGCTCACCATTTCACCTACTCAATTATGCAAAATTAGGACTGAAAGAAAACCAAATAGTAAGTATGCATCATTTGAACAATGCGAGTTTGAAATTAAGAAAGCTGAATCAATATATAAAAATTCAAAGCTTCCTTTTATTGATACCTCATCAGTCTCTATTGAGGAAATTGCTACCACTATAATTCAACGCTTGAATTTAAAACCTCAAGGCAAATGGTAAAGTATTTGTATTTATTAGTGCGCCAGCTCTATCTGGCCTTTGCGATGCAGATAAATTGCACAGGCCACGCGTAGGAATGAGGTGAAGTTATTAACGTCTTTATGAGTATCTAAAATTTCGTCGTATAGTACATTTATAAACTGTGGAACGGTTTGTTTTTCTTCTAAAGCCATTTGATACAAGATTTCCCAAAACTCATTCTCTAAACGAATACTGGTAACGCAACCTTGAATGCGAATAGATCGACAATCACTATCGTAACGATCTGTTGGCGTTCCTGTATAAATATTACACATAAGACTTGAACCTTATAAATATAATGGTTTTTTTTATTGTTATAGGTTTATTTATAGTGCAACTATGATATATGCACAAGTAGTATTCCCTTACTACCTGAATTTTCATTAGGTTTTTATACTTAATTCATTAGCAAAAAGGATAAACATGGCGAAAGTTATTCATTCAATGATTCGTGTACTCGATGTTGCACGCTCCAAAGAATTCTATGAAAAGGCGTTTGGTTTAAAAGAAAAACGCTATCTCGATTTTGATGACTTTGCCTTAGTGTATTTAGGTAATGACGAAAACGATTTTGAAATTGAGCTTACTGTCAACAAAGATCAAAAAGATGCCTATACACACGGCAATGGTTATGGACACATTGCAGTTTGTGTTGATGATTTAGATGCAGAACACGCACGAATTAAATCACTAGGTTATGAGCCACAGGATGTTGTCTCATTTAGCCCTGGCGGTGAATTATTAGCAAAATTTTTCTTCATTAAAGATCCAGATGGATATGAGATCGAAGTATTACAAAGGCATGGAGCATATACGTAAATCATAAAAAAACGCCTCAACAATAATTAAAATATAAGTGAGGCTTAACGGAGGAGATAATTATGTTAGACCTTGATCTAACGCGTCGCGATTTTTTGAAAACCAGCGGCACAGTGCTAATGGGAACATTAGCCATCACTACAGGCGTGCTCAGCGTTTTGGCCCCCAGCCAAACTTGGGCATTGGAATTAACCAAGCTTGATAAAGCGACAGGTCAAACACTGTTACAGGCCACTCGACACATTTTCCCCCATGCAACATTAGATGATGCAGTGTATGCATTAGTGGTTAAAGACCTTGATGCAGCTGCAGCAAGCGATGATGGCGTTGCAAAATTACTCACAAGAGGAGCCGCAGAATTAAATACCGGTGCTGGCGGTGATTGGCTAGCTGCGGATAGCGACAAACAATTTGCTGTGATTGAAAAAATGGCCGGCAATGATTTCTTTGAAAAAATCAAAGGCACAGCCGTAGTTTCTCTTTATAACAATGAAATGGCCTGGGCGCATTTTGGTTATGAAGGTGATGCCTGGAAAGAAGGCGGTTACCTCACTCGTGGCTTTAATGATTTAAATTGGCTACCCGATCCACCTGCTGATGCTAGCCCCGCTGCATTTTCAGCAAAATCATAAGGAGAAAACATTATGGCAAAATATGATTTAGATGATGATGGAGTAGTCGTAATAGTAGGTTCAGGTGCTGGCGGCGGAACACTTGCAAATGAATTGTGCCAAAAAGGTATTCAAGTTGTGTTACTCGAAGCCGGTGGACATGAATCTAACGATAGTTTTGTGAACAATGAATGGGGTTCGTTTGGACAAATTTCATGGCTGGATTCACGCAGCTCTTCCGGTAGTTGGCGCGTTGGCAAAGACTTTAATGGTTTACCCGCTTGGATTTGCAAAACCGTGGGCGGTTCAACCACGCACTGGGCAGGCGCAAGTTTACGCATACAAGATCATGAGTTCAGAGTAAAAACAGAATATGGAGACATAGAAGGTGCAAACCTTTTAGATTGGCCAATCACCCTCAAAGATCTTGAACCTTATTACGACAAAGCTGAAGACAAGATGGGTGTTACCCGCACTAATGGTATTCCTGGCTTACCTGGCAATAACAATTTTAAAGTCATGCATGCAGGGGCTACAAAACTTGGCTATAAAAATTGTCATATCGGTCGCATGGCAATCAACAGTAAACCGCGCGATGGCCGCGCACACTGTTTGCAACTTGGTTTTTGTTTTCAGGGCTGTAAGTCCGGTGCGAAATGGTCCACTTTAGTTGCGGAAATTCCAAAAGCAGAAGCAACGGGTAAGCTAGATCTTCGTCCTAAGTCACATGTTCTGAAAATTGAACAAGATAAAACCGGAAAAGTGAGTGGTGTTATTTACGCTGATTCAGATGGTAATCAACATATGCAAAAAGCACGTGCAGTTTGTGTGGCAGGTAATTCAATTGAATCACCTCGACTACTATTAAATTCAGAAAACAACCAAAGCCCAAATGGATTAGCCAACTCATCAGGCCAAGTTGGTAAAAACTATATGCGTCATATGACCGGTTCGGTTTATGCAGCATTCGAAAAGCCGGTACACATGTGGCGTGGCACTACTATGGCCGGCATCATTACAGATGAATCTGGTAATGATACTAAGCGTGGATTTGTTGGTGGTTATGAAATGGAAACCCTAGCATTAGGCTTGCCGTTTATGGCGGCCTTCTTAGACCCTGGCGCATGGGGTCATGACTTCACAAGAAAAATGGATGAATACAGTCACATGGCAGGTATGTGGCTTGTGGGAGAAGATATGCCTCAGGAATCTAATGCGGTGTCTTTACATGCTGAGAATAAAGATCAACATGGAATGCCAACACCTAATGTGCACTTTGATGATCATCCAAACGACATCGCGATGCGCGAACATGCATATAAGCAAGGTTCTGCAGTTTATGACGCTGCAGGAGCTAAAGAAAATTATTTAGTGCCTCCGTATCCATCTACTCATAATCTTGGCACTTGTCGCATGAGTGCAAACGCAAAAGATGGTGTGTGCAATGCACACGGTCAAACTCACGATATCTCAAATTTGTTTATATCTGATGGCAGTCAGTTCACAACGGGAGCAGCAGAAAACCCAACCTTAACCATTGTAACTCTTGCCATTCGACAAGCGGATTACATTGCAAAACAGATGAGCGAAAAAGCGATCTAGCTTGCTAAGTCAGGCAAAAAATTAAAAAGCCTCCTATTTCGGAGGCTTTTTGTTGTTTATTAAAATTGCTTTGCTAAGTCGTTAAGTACTGCAGCGTAAATAGGGTTACAGAAATCTGTTGTTTCTTCATTATTCAATGCTGATTCCCAAGAAGATGCCCATTTAATAAATGTTTTATTTTCACTAGTAACCGGTATTAAATAAACATCCGATCTGTAGTTCTTCACATCATTCTTTGACACCGGCGATGGACCATCATCAATTGAATATTGAAAGTGATGCTCTGACGAATCTAAACCGGTTAACGTTTCATGAAAAACATCATTGAGTATACGTTTTGCACCAATTTCAGTACCTTTTTTATCTCCAACTATTTCACATTTAGTGATTACATTAGGCGCCCAAGAAAAATCATGAAAATCTTTCATTTTTGCCCATACTTCATCAATTGGTGCATTGATAACAATTGAATTAAAACATGCCATAAGATTCTCCTTATATTTATTTAGCTATTAGTGACTCTATGATCACATCTACAATTTGATTTATTTGTTTTCTACTCATACCCGCCTTCACCATAGATTTTATTCCGCCCATATTTCCAACAAGATACTGAGCCAACACTTTTGCATTTTTTGATTTGGATATATCTTTTTCATTTTGTGCACGTTTGACTGCTTTTAAAAATATTCTCTCGAACCTACCAATGCTCTGCTTCACGATAATTGCAATTTCACTATTTTTTTGACCAAACTCATTTGCAGTGTTAATTACTAAACAGCCTTTTTTTTCATTCTCTTTTTTAGCTTCATCAGCAATGTCTGAAAAAGCTTGTTTAATAAAAACGATCCCTGACTTCGAGTTACTTAGATCTTTTTCTAGTTTTGCAACCATTTGTTCTTGGTAATGCTTTAAACATTGGTGGAACAACTTCTCTTTACTTGAAAAAGTTTGATAAAAACTGCTTTTTGAAAGTCCCATGCTTTTCAATAAGTTTTGTAAAGATGTAGCTTCATATCCACTATGCCAAAACTCATGCATAGCAGCTTCTAGTGCAAAGCCAAAATCAAATTCGATGGGTCTACCTGGAGACATGTTAGAAATCCTTCTTATGCCTATTATGGACCGCTAGGTCCATAATACAAGAATGGATTCAATGAGACTTAGCTCGTGTTTTAGTTGAAAAAGCATCAAACATCTGCGATGACTTTACTTTTTTGAATATGCTTGGTGAGCGCCCTTTAATACACTTTGCTATTTAAGCGTATTTATTCCTCATAATAGAATTTTGGATATTGTGTTTAAAGGTAAATCCAACAATCGTAAAAAGCATTTTGATTAGTTTTACAAATGAAGAGGATAAATTTAATCGTTATCAGTGAGTCTGATTTCAGTTTTTTTAATATTATTTATGGTAGACATTCAAAATAATTATAAATAGACCTCTTTTTATCATGCATAATAAACTTGTGTTATCAGCCTATGATCAACTTAAATAATACTTATAAAAATCGTAGCACTTATAAGAATAATTAACGAAGTTCATAAATAATTTTGGCAGTTTAAATAAAATAGAATTGTCGATAAATTAGTGATGCAGCAAAAGCTTCATTATTAGTTACCCATAAAATATTAGTGTAACTTTTAATGTATGTATTTTAATGAGGATACTTAACTGGAGGTAGAGTATCTATGAAAACTAATTACTATCTTTCGCCCACTTTAAAAAGTACTCAGCAAATATCAAACGACTTACATGAAGTAGGCATTAATGATTGGTTTATACACGTCGTTAGTAAAGATGAATCCGGTCTTAATAAAGAGCACGTGCATTCCAGTAATTACTTAGAAACATTAGATGTAGTGCGCGATGGAGGCATAGGTGCATTAATTGGTTTCATAATCGGTGTATTTGCTGCAGGCGCATTAATGTATTTCAAGCCCTTCGGACCAAACATGCCTGAATATGTTTACCTCATAGTGCTTGCTTTATTTACTTTATTTGGAATATGGGAAGGTGGGCTTGCAGGTGTTGCTTGTGAAAATAGAAAACTCGCTAAATTTCACGACGACTTAGAAGAAGGTAAATACTTAATTCTTATATATGTTTGGAAAAAGCAGGAACAAGCAGTAAAAGAGGTAATGGCTAAAAAGCACCCTGAAGCAGAACTTGTTGCTACCGATATTCAATACTTCAATCCATTCTGTCCACTAAAAAGGATAGAAAATTAATTTGCTACAGAACTTATAACAATAACAATAAAGATTAAACAATGAGTGTAACGATAACAGCAACCCGCAGCCTAGCAGCTGATCTTGTTGAAATCTGCAAGCCTCGCATAGCATTACTTGTTCTAGTAACCACATTCGCCGGGATGTGGCTAGCAGCCAGTACAACATTAGAATTTGATCTCATTCTGTTCACTCTATTAGGTACTGGCCTTGCTTCGGCTGCAAGTGGTGCATTCAACAATTATGTTGACCGTGAAGTAGATAAGCTCATGGCGCGCACGAGAATGCGCGCACTACCCTCTGCTCGACTACATCCTCAGCAAGCACTATGGCTTGGTGTGATGTTAAGTTTATGGTCATTCGCGATACTTTTTTATTTGGTTAATCCATTAACTGCAATCCTTGTTCAGGCTACAACTTTTTCCTATGTAGTTATTTACACCATTTGGTTAAAACGCAGTTCTTCTTTATGCACTGAAATTGGCGGCATAGCAGGCGCAATGCCGCCCGTTATTGGTTGGGCTGCTGTGACAAATGAAATTGGTTGGCCCGCACTAATGATGTTTTTAATTATGTTTATCTGGCAACCCCCGCATTTTTGGGCACTAGCTTTATTACGTAAAGACGAATATCGCCAAGCAAAGTTACCCATGTTACCCGTCACACATGGCGACAAAGCAACTAAAACCCGCATGTTGCTTTATACCGTCGCTTTAATACCAACTAGTTTAGCAATGTATTGGCTACAACTAGTAGGCCCCACTTATTTAGTTTTAGCTTCGATTCTTGGTATTACTTATTTAGTGTTAACTATAGATTTTGCACGCAAGCCGATCACGCAAAAAAGCTCAAAAAAACTATTCGGCTTTTCAATTTTATATTTACTAGGTTTGTTTACTTTGATTTTTATTGACTGTCAGTGTGGGACTGCTGTCTCATGAAGTCATCTTATAAATTGGGAGTATAAGTATGGCAATTGCCATTGTAATTATTCTTTTAGTCATCGGATCTGTAATTTTCCATTTTATGAGTCCGTGGTATTTCACTGAACTTGCCTCTAACTGGGGGGACATGGATAACACAGTGACGATCACCTTTATAGTTTGTGGGCTTGTTTTTGTCTTGGCTAATCTTTTTATGGCCTATTGCATTATTAAGTTCCGTAATAAAGACAAAGATCAGCGTGCAGCCTATGAACCAGAAAATAAAAAACTTGAGATTTGGCTGACAATCATCACTTCCGTTGGTGTTGTCGCTATGCTTGCACCGGGTTTAGTCGTTTGGGCTAAGTTCGTATCGCCGCCTGAAGATGCCAATATTGTTGAAGCGGTAGGACAACAATGGCAGTGGAGCTTCCGCTTGCCAGGTAAAGACGGTCGGCTTGGCACAGTCGATTCTAGAAAAATCAGTATCGATAATCCATTCGGCATGAATGCCGACGATCCTTACGGCCAAGATGATGTATTAATTACAACTAATGAATTGCATATACCCCTTAATCAGCCGGTTAAATTCAACCTGCGTTCTAAAGATGTGTTGCACAATTTCACCGTACCGCAATTCCGTGTGAAGATGGACTTAGTTCCGGGAATGATCACCTGGCAATGGCTAACTCCAACTCGAATAGGTACTTATGAAATTCTCTGCGAAGAACTATGTGGTATTGGTCACCACACCATGCGCGGCAAAGTGGTGGTTGAAGAAGAAGAACAATACCAAGCATGGTTAGCGGAACAAAAAACTTATGCTCAACATGCTGCTGCACCGCAAGGCGATGCGCACGCAGGTAAAGCGCTCTACCAAGTTTGCGCTTCTTGTCATGGTTTAGAGGGTGAAGGCAACCCAGCACTTAATTCACCGAAAATAAGTGGTCAAGAATCTTGGTATGTAAAACGCCAGCTTGAGTATTTTAAACATGGTATACGCGGTACAAACCCAGAAGATACTTATGGCGCACAAATGGCACCGATGGCTGCAACACTAATAGATGAATCTGCAATAAATAATGTTTCTGCTTATATCGCATCACTTCCAGATAAGCCTGCCGCACAAACTATCAAGGGCGATATCGACAACGGTAAAGATCTCTATGAAACCTGTAGCAAGTGTCATGGTAGACAAGCAGAAGGGAAATGGTCTGTTAATGCACCACGCATTGCAGGTATGAGTGATTGGTATTTACTTACTCAACTTAAGAATTTTAAACATGGTTTGCGTGGAGCACATCCTGGAGATGTAACCGGCAGACAAATGGAATCAATGGTATTAAGTTTAAATGAAGAAAAAATGCAAGACATTATCGCTTACATTAATTCTTTATAGATTTTATTTTTAGTTAACAGCAATAGAACTTAGTAACGAGGTAACGATATGGCACACGTTGCATTAGCCGACAAAGGGCAAGATCTTGCTCACCCAAAGACTTGGATAGGCGCTTATGTCTGGAGCCAAGATCATAAAGTAATTGGTATTCAATACATTATTGTCGCAACCGCAGTGGGATTAGTGGCATTAGCTTTATCAGCGATGATGCGCTTACAACTCGGCTTCCCAGGCATTTTTGATTTAATTCAACCAAATGAATATTACTCAGCGGTAACCATGCACGGTATGATCATGGTGGTGTTTATGCTTACAGCATTTTTCCTCGGTGGTTTTGGCAATCTTCTAATTCCCCTGATGTGTGGCGCTAGAGATATGGCCTTTCCGTATATGAACATGCTCAGCTTTTGGGTGTATCTAGCGTCTGTACTTGTTTTATGTTCAAGTTTCTTTGTGCCAGGTGGCGCCACAGGCGCAGGTTGGACTTTGTATCCGCCACAAGCCATCACTGAAGGTTCGGCAGGTTCTGGAATGGGTATAATTTTAATGCTCGTCTCATTAGCATTATTTATTGTCGCGTTCACAATGGGTGGTCTTAATTACGTCACCACAGCCTTTCAAGCACGCACGCGCGGCATGACCCTCATGCGTATGCCATTATCGGTGTGGGGCATTATAATGGCAACTATCTTAGGTTTGCTCGCTTTCCCTGCCTTATTAGTTGCGGCCATCATGATGCTATTAGATGCTACGTTGGGCACAAGCTTCTTTATGCCGGCCATATCAGATTTGGGAGAAGTAAGTAGCACATCAGGCGGCACACCTATTTTATTCCAACACCTGTTTTGGTTCTTCGGTCACCCAGAAGTTTATATCGTAGCGCTACCCATGTTTGGTATCGCATCAGACTTAATCAGCACACATGCGAGAAAAAATATTTTTGGTTACCGCATGATGGTATGGGCCTTAATTGCGATTGGCGGATTAAGCTTTATCGTTTGGGCACACCATATGTATGTAAGTGGCATGAATCCTTACTTTGGATTTTTCTTCGCTACCACGACATTGATTATTGCCGTACCGACAGCGATTAAAGTCTATAACTGGGTACTAACACTTTGGCATGGCAACATTCACTTAAATGTACCGATGCTGTTTGCGATTGGATTTATCTTTACCTTTATACATGGCGGTATAACAGGACTATTCTTAGGCAATGTCGCAGTAGATGTGCCGCTTTCCGATACATACTTTGTTATTGGGCACTTCCATATGGTGATGGGTGTTTCACCTTTCTTAATCGTATTCGGCGGAATGTACCATTGGTATCCGAAGTTTACCGGTCGCATGCTAAATGACACCATGGGTAAAATTCATTTTTGGGTTACCTTCCTTGGAACATATGCCATTTACTTGCCGATGCACTACATTGGCATACTGGGTGTGCCACGCCGTTATTTTGCTTATGGAACTACTTTGTCATTCCCAGATTCGGTACAGGTTATTAACGCAAGTATTACTATTGCGGCATTAATCGTGGGAACCGCGCAACTACTGTTCATCTTTAACATCATATGGAGCTTGTTTAATGGCAAGAAAGCCGATAGCAACCCATGGCGCGCAACCACTTTAGAATGGCAAACACCAGATACACCCCCTAAACATGGTAACTGGGGGCCAGAACTTCCTGTCGTCTATCGTTGGGCCTACTCCTACAGTGTTCCTGGTGCTGATGAAGATTTTATTCCTCAGAATGAAGTGCCAAGTGAAAACTCTAAACACGAAGTAGAGACCTAGTCATGGCTTCAACCCTTATCGTTCTAGCCATAATTATGGGTGCGGTCGTATTTTGGCTCGTACGTCAAACCTTAAACGTTCAGCCCTGGGCTGAAGAGGGCCTTGTAGGCCAGCATCACGCGGGGGGGCCATTTTCAATTTCATCTGCAAAAATTGGTCTGATAGTTTTTCTAGCAGTTGCCAGTTCATTATTTTCGCTTTTCGTCAGCGCCTACTTTCAACGAATGGATTTTGGAGATTGGACTGTTGCCCCAGAACCAGTTGTGTTGTGGCTGAATACCGTGCTATTAATTTTTAGCAGTATCTTTTTTCAACGTGCAAGAAATGCTGCAATAAAAAATCGAGCGGGCGGTGTTAAATCAAACTTGATGATTGCCGGGCTGTTTACTTTTGCATTTATTGGCGGACAACTTTGGGCGTGGCAAGTATTGCATAATAATGGTTATATACTCTCAAGCAATCCTGCCAATGCATTTTTCTATTTACTCACAGCAGCTCATGCGCTACATATTTTAGGTGGGCTCTGGGTATGGAGTAAAACTGTATTTAAATTACAAAATAAAGTTGAAGTATACAAAGTATGCACTGCAGTCGAACTATGCGCAATTTATTGGCACTTTTTATTATTAGTTTGGTTAGTGTTATTTGCATTGCTACTCTCGACTTAAATTGATCTAGAAATATTTTATCTATTACGAAGGAATAAAATCACATGTCAGAAAGTTCAGGACAAGTTGCTAAGGGCGGTGTAGTAACTGAATTAGTAACCGACTGGGGAGAAGATAAAGAAGTATTTAAGGTGCATTGGGGTAAGGCCATGATGTGGATCTTCCTCTTAAGTGACACCTTTATCTTTACTTCATTCCTCACTGGCTATATGAAGGTGCGCACCAGTTCAACCATACCTTGGCCAAATGCGAGCGAGATTTTTGCATTGAGTTTTGGCGGTGAACCGATTCCTTTAATTCTTATTGCGATCATGACATTTGTATTGATCACCAGCAGCGGCACTATGGCGCTGGCAGTGAACTATGGTTATCGACGTGATCGTGGCAAAACGGCCCTTCTGCTATTTATCACAGCAGCATTTGGTTTGTTATTCGTCGGCATGCAAGCTTTTGAGTGGACCAAGCTTATAGTTGAAGAAGGCGTACGTCCCTGGGGTAATCCCTTTGGCGCACCACAATTTGGTGCCTGCTTTTTTATGATTACCGGCTTTCATGGTGGGCACGTGTCAGGGGGGGTAATTTATTTAACCTACGTTGCCATCGGAGTGCTCAATGGGCGTTATGAGAAAAAAGGCTACGACATTGTAGAAATTTGTGGTCTTTATTGGCACTTTGTAGATTTAGTTTGGGTATTTATTTTTGCATTCTTTTATCTTTGGTGAGGTATAACCATGTCAGCGTCAGATACAGGACATCAAGAACATCCGCTTAGCATTTATCTTTGGATTTGGATATTGTTGTTTGTACTTAGTACATTTTCATATCTGGTAGATTATTATCAGCTTCAAGGTGCGCTTAGATGGAATCTAATAATCATCTTTATGATGTTAAAAGCAGGTTTCATTGTCGCTATATTTATGCACATGACATGGGAACGCATTGCATTGATTAGTGCAATACTGGTGCCTCCTTTGTGCTTATTGGTCCTTATTATCTTGATGTCAATTGAGGGTAAGTACACAAAATTTCAAAGAGCCACATACTTTGGTCTTGAAGAAGCTCCTGTAGTGGAACACCATGGGAAAAAAGCACATTAAGCTATTACTGGAATAACCTTCTTCACCATTCATTTTAAAAATATTTTTCTTTGCTGTAGTAAGTCCTCACTCGTTTTTACATTACTTATAACAGGCCTAGCCCTATTCAGTGCGGAAGTTCATGCACATGGCGGCGTATTTCTTGAAGAAGATGTGTGCATAATTGAAGTCGGCTTTTTTAAAGCACATTTCACTATCTATCAACCGCAAATCAGCAAACACAAAGAATTTTGTGAAGATATTCCTGTAACTGGTGAAAGTGTGTTTGTCATGGAATATCTACATGATGGTTTGCGTGACATGCTAGTAGACTTCCGAATAATAAAAGATGCACAAAAACTTGGCCGCTTTGCGAAGCTTGAAGATATAGAAAAAATAAATGACATACAGCAGCAAACAGTCTTTTACCAACCCCCCTCTTACAATCTTGATGGCGTGTATTTAGCGCAATACGATTTCACTGATGAGGAATATTATATTGGCATTGTCACCGCTAAAATTCCTGATCAAGAAAAAACATATACTGCAGTATTCCCTTTTCAAGTAGGTGGTAGCAAATGGGGGTATATACCTGCGATAATAGGCTTAGCAGTATTTTTACAACTAAATTATTGGTTAATGAGTGGTGGTTTTACTCGTTTACGGAAATTTTTTAAATCATGAAACGCTTAATACTTATTTTTATAACTTCAACTCTATGTAATTCTGCATTTTCTGAAACAGACCTTAGATCAAATAAATTATCAGATAATGGGCACTTCCAAGTTAGCTATATGAGCAAGCTGGAGCCTATTGAAATTAATAACTTACATGCCTGGAAAATATTTATTAAAGATAAAGATGGTAAAGCTTTGTCAAACGCAGAAGTTAGCGTGATTGGAGGCATGCCAGAACATAATCATGGGCTTCCTACACAACCGCAGATAACAAAAAATTTTGGCGATGGTTGTTACTTACTTGAAGGCATGAAGTTTCACATGCTTGGATGGTGGACAATAACTATTTCTATCACAAATGAAAATATAAGCGATGCTGTCACTTTTAACCTTAAGTTATAAAACAGCTAATGCCGAAGCTTTCTCGCAATGCATTCTTCGCGATTACTGTAATTGTTTTAGTTTCTATATTCGTATCGTGGATCTACCAACATAACAATCTCCCCGATTGGTCTGCAGATGAAATTAAAATCTTACAATCTTTATCAATAGATAAACTACCACCTCTTCCTAAAGACCACAGCAATGCATTCGCAGACAATCTAAGGGCAGCAGAATTTGGTAGACAGTTATTCTTTGATGAGCGTTTCAGTCACAATTCTAAAATTTCATGTGCGACTTGCCACGTACCCGAACTCTACTTCACAGATGGTTTAGCAACAGCCGCAGGTGCGCAAGCAGGCATTCGCAACTCCCCTACCTTAGTAGGAGTAGCCTACAGTCCATGGCAATTCTGGAATGGCCGCAGTGATAGTCAATGGTCACAAGCTTTAGCCCCACTGGAGAATACTTTAGAACATGCAGGTTCTAGGACTCAGTTCGCACACATTATTTTTACAGATAAAAATTACCGCCAACGCTACGAAGAATTATTTGGTTCCATGCCAAATTTATCGAACAAGAAACGCTTTCCAAAAGCCGCAGCTCCAGTAGATAACCAGGAGCTTAATAATGCCTGGCAGGCTATGCAAACCAAAGACCAAAAAGCTGTAAATGTGGTCTTTGTAAACATGGCGAAATCGATTGCTGCTTATCAAAGATTACTACAACCAGCTTCATCAAGGTTTGATAATTATGTGGATGGGATAATCAACAATGATGCAGAAAAATTAAAATCACTTAGCAAATATGAAATTGCAGGTTTAAAATTATTTATTGGTAAAGCGCAATGTATTAATTGTCATAACGGACCGTTATTAACTAATAATGAATTTCATAATACCGGTATCATATCTGCGGCTCGTCAACTACCTAGTTTAGGTCGTGCAACTGGACTACGTATAGTTTTAACAGACCCATTCAATTGCCAAGGAGAATTTAGTGATGCAGATTCAAAGCAATGTAAAGAATTACGCTTTGTAAAAACGGGTGACGAATTAATTGCTGCACATAAAGTGCCTACATTGAGAAATGTGGCAGATACCGCGCCATATATGCATGCAGGACAATTAACTACCCTAGAAGAGGTTATTGAACATTACAATCTAGCACCATTAGCAATGATTGGACACAATGAGATCAAACCTTTGCAGCTAAGCGGAAAAGAAAAAAAACAACTAACAAAATTCTTACATAGTTTATCTGGGCCACTTGCAATAGATCCAAAGTGGCTAATAAATCCACATATATAGCAAAGTATTATCCAATCTATTTCTAAAGAAATAGAAATGCAGAGAATACAATCTATCCTGTTAAGGATATAACTAATTCGCAAGATTCTTAATATTAAAAACCGCTATACTTCCCATTCAACTTTGGAGTTTTGATTTTGAATGCAACCATTTCAGCGGCTCGCACCCAAGCAAGTGATTTATTTGAGATAAGCAAACCACGCATTGCTTTATTAGTCTTGCTTACTACTTTTACCGGCATGTGGTTAGCTGGTGGTGGTTATGTGCCATTAGATTTAGTTATTTATACACTCATTGGCACAGGTTTAGCCTCTGCCTCAAGTGGCGCGTTAAACAATTACGTAGATCGTGAGGTTGATAAACTCATGGCACGTACACGTAACCGTGCGTTACCAACGTCAAGGTTACATCCACAACAAGCTCTATGGCTTGGTGGCCTATTAAGTATTTCTTCATTCGCTATTTTATTTTATTTAGTAAACCCATTAACCGCATACTTAGCATTAGGCACTACTTTTTTCTATGTAGTGATTTATACCATCTGGTTAAAACGCACTTCACCACTGTGCACAGAAATTGGTGGCGTCGCGGGAGCATTACCACCGGTAATCGGTTGGGCGGCTGTTACCAACGATATAAGTTGGCAAGCCATGGTCATGTTTTTAATTATGTTTATTTGGCAACCACCACACTTTTGGGCGTTGGCACTACTACGTGCTGATGAGTATCGGCGCGCCAATTTACCCATGCTACCGGTTGTTAGTGGCATGGAAGTTACCAAATTCAGAATGCTGCTATATACCATCGTGCTAATTCCAGTTAGCACTACCATGTATTGGTTTAAGCTAGCAGGCCCTATTTACCTGATTGCAGCACTAGTATTAGGTATTATCTATTTAGTTATCACCATAGATTTTGCACGCAAGCCAATCACTCACCAAAGTACAAAACGTTTATTTGGTTATTCGATTATTTATCTATGCGGCTTATTTATTTTTATCTTCGCTGACTGTCAATGCAGTGGTGCTTTATAGACGAATATCATGCTTACTTAGTACTACTAAGCCACTCTTGCCATAGCAGCATAGCAGGATGCTCTGCAAGAGTTTCGTGATTGAGCGTCATCAACGTTGTTCCGTAATTAAGCTCCCACACGTCAGCACCCACATAAAACGGGGTCTCGTCTAATTGCATAATACGCTTAGAAAAGCGCTCCTCTATTTTCTCAATAATAGCCAATTTGAGAACACCCTCGTGCAGAGTAATACTCTCTACTAACAACCACCCTCGAGTAGCCGTTTGCATCAAAAATGGTGTACTGGAGTTTAGTAAACCTTTTTGCGTGATTAGCATAGCAGTTTGTACGACTTGGTTATTGACTAAAGTTTTAATCACCCTAGCCGATATACCTATTAAGCCTCATCATAGTGTTTACATACTATCTTTATGAAAGCATTTATATTCAGAATTATCATATTGTTCATAGTCAGTCAGAATGCGCATTCTGCGCTCACCACCATCACCTGTGATTACGATACTTTCGCATCTGTACAACAAGTAGAGCCCACTACGGAAATAATGCAGTTAACCTTTACCGTAGACACTGAAACCAGTGAAGCTAAAGTGATTCGCAAAAATGGCATAAGCGATGTTGATTTATATCCTACAGGTGGTGGCTTTACTTTTGTAGAAGTAAACGAGCGAGGTAACGTACTTACGACTACAGTGGATATACATGGAAAATCTGCACACAGCAGAAACACAATTTTAGATAGCGAACTTATTCCTAGCCAGTTTTATGGTTCATGCGATTATAACTAAAATAATAAGTGACTAGATCATTATCCTTGATCGTGTACTTCACAAGGACTGCGTAAATAATCGGGAACATTTGGAGGACAAACACCACATGCTTCATTGCCCGGAACTGCAAAATCAATCTTTCTCGGATAAGGTAAATCTAAGCCATTCATGATGGTAACAAACTCTTCTTTAGGAGTGTCATTACCCAACCTAGGATTACGTGCCTTCTCTTGCGCAATGCTCGTTACATGATGCCCTGCATAATCATGCGCCGGATAGACTAAAGTCTCACCAGGTAAAGAAAAGAGTTTTTCTTGGATACTGTCATAAAGTTGACTAGCATCACCGGATTGAAAATCGGTACGACCACAAGCATCAATTAATAGTGCATCACCCGTAAAAACCATCTGTTGCGGTCCTTGATTAATTAAATATGCATAATGATGATCAGTATGCCCTGGTGTAAACAATGGATGTAATTCTATTGAGCCAATACGAAAAACCTTGCCATCTTCTATTTGAAAATCTGCACAAGGTAAATTCGCTTGCTTAGGATAAACAATTTTACAATCAGTTAATGCTTTAAGTTTAGTAGCACTAGTAAGGTGGTCGGCATGTATATGCGTATCAATTGTGTAATTGAGTTTTAAATCTAGTTGGCGAATGATCTCTAAGTCACGTTCAACTGTCTCTAATACAGGATCAATGAGTGCGACAATGCCTTGTTCTTGGCATGCAACAAGGTATGTATAAGTAGAAGAACTAGCTTCAAATAACTGGCGAAAAATCATAACTTCCTTTTAATTTATATTTCACTATATGCAATTATCACTGCCGACTAGAATTTAGAATTCTAAGCATTTATTTATGTGCAATTTCTTTATCAGTGAAGAGATAGTCTTTTAATTCTTTATCCATAACTGGATCTTTGCGTCGTATCCATTCCAATACCATAGCAGCATGCTCTTTTTCCTCATCGCGATTATGTGCCAAGATGGCTTTCAAGTCAGCATCTTTACAAGCATCTACACGTTGGTTGTACCAATCCACAGCTTCAAGTTCCTCCATCAAAGAAGTGATGGCACGATGCATGTCGCGCGTTTCATCAGATATTTCACCTATTGGTTCATGATAACCTTCATTTGCCATATCAAACTCCTTACTATTAAATAATAGAACACATATCTAGCATTTAGTTTACTAGACTATAAATTATTTCTCACACATAAAGTCACAATAATGAATTACGAAGTTATCGATGCACATGTATATCCCGATGGGCAATTAGATGTTTTATCTAAAATCGAAGTAAGCCGGTTACTCGATACTAGCCAAGGCGGCTTATACACATTATTTCGTAACTCCTCACTCGCCGTATTGAATTGCGGCAACCCGCTTGATGATGGCAGAGAATTATTAGAGCGCTACAAGTCTTTTGATATCTCATTAATACAAGAAGAAAAAGGTATCAGCCTTAAATTAAACAATGCTCCAATAAGTGCATTTGTAGACAACACAATTATTAAGGGTATAGGTGAACACCTATTTTCAGTATTACGAGATGTAATTTATGTTAATGATGAAATTTACTCTAACCCCAAACTAGATCTGAACACCTCTGAAGGGATTACTGATGCCGTATTTCATATTCTTCGCAATGCTGATGTATTACAACCCAACACCGAACCAAATTTAGTGGTTTGCTGGGGAGGCCACTCTATTAGCAGAAAAGAATATGACTATTCTAAACAAGTTGGATATCAACTAGGGCTACGTGGTTTAAATATATGCACTGGATGTGGACCGGGAGCAATGAAGGGTCCTATGAAAGGCGCAACAATTGGACATGCTAAACAGCGTATTAAAAACTCACAATACTTAGGTCTTACAGAACCTGGAATTATTGCTGCAGAACCTCCAAACCCTATTGTTAATGATTTGGTAATTTTACCTGACATTGAAAAACGTTTAGAAGCGTTTGTGCGTCTTGGCCATGCCATGATTGTATTTCCTGGAGGCGTTGGCACTGCAGAAGAAATATTTTATACACTAGGTGTTTTAATGCATCCAAGCAACCAGGGTATTCCTTTCCCATTAATTTTCACCGGACCAGAAAGCGCGGAAGACTATTTTATTGAAATCGATAATTTTATTTTAAGTACTTTAGGTAAAGAAGCTCAAAAGTTTTATAAAATAATTATTGCTGATTCAGATACCGTTGCCAAAGAAATTCAAAGTAATATTAGCAAAGTAAGAGAGTACCGTGAAAATAAAAATGATGCTTACTACTTTAATTGGACTCTTAATATAGATCCGATCATGCAAGTTCCATTTATACCGACCCATGAAAATATGTTGGCATTACAACTACATCAAGAGCAAGAAAAGTATCAACTTGCAGCCAATTTTCGGAATGCTCTATCTGGTATTGTCGCAGGCAATGTTAAAGAAAAAGGCATTAAAGCTGTAGAAAGCAATGGCCCATTAAAAATCAAAGGTGACGCAAAAATTCTCAAACCATTAGAGTCTTTGCTGAAATCTTTCGCGGCTATGCAGCGCATGAAAATTTCAAGTAATGGCTATACACCTTGCTATGAAATCGAATATTCAAATTGAGTATTTAGCGAGTTAATAACTAATACTCTATACTTATTTCCACAAATCCCAAATTTCATGGTATGTAACACCATCCTTAGTGACGGTACGAATACCTGCATGTCGATTATGTTTCTGGACTTTCTCAATCGCGTAATTATATGCTTTAGAGCCATCGGAACCTTCTCGCACACGGAAATGTGTCACCAAATGCCAGCCCTGGTTATTTAAAATTGCTGTATCTATCCCATTGAGAGATTCGATTTCTCCAGGGCTTTCAGATATGTAACCAACCTTTTGCTTTTCTTGAACAACAAATATATATTAAATCTATCTATTTCATATACTTAGAGTGATTTAAACTATATATATACCGTCGTATAGCTTAAGTGATTCACCGATGTTTTGTAGAAACAAAGCTACAAGTGGTTGCACCTTACAATTACTGTGCTTTCTTGTATTATTTTAATGTCTTTTAAAAAAGCCCTCTTTAACTTAATCTGAGTGTCGGACCAGAAGCTTTTCGATTAGATTTTTCCATCTAGACCCATTTGATAGTACTTATGTGTAATCTCTTCTTGGTTCTCTAACAACCAATCAATATTGGGTTCATTGTTCATCGCCTTATGGATTGCACTCGCCATGGCTTTACGGTGAATATCAAATAGGATCTTATGGTCTAAATCATCTGCCTTGGCAACTAATGGATTTAGCCAAACCGAAACAATAATACCTATATCGTTTGCTTTGTCTTTTGGAATGTCACCGGCACGCACTGCATCTAAAACACCATTTGCAATTGCGCCTTGTACGGTACCCATTAAAATATTGGTATAACGCTCATCTTTAACGGTAACTTTACTTACCATCAAAGTTGATGGACGTACTTGGATATCAGTGTTCATAATCGCAAGCACTCTTGAGTGACCTTTCACCTGGTCTCCGAGTAATGTGGCAAAGGCAGTACCTACTGGACCATCTAATTCACCAATCACAACTTCTGGTTCCGCTGCAGTTCCTGCCGGGCCGCCTGCAACTAATGATTCACCTACTCGCATTCCGATTCTTCCAGACATTTTTTGCTCCCTTATGATATTAAAAAAATTAGATTAGCCCGTTTGACTTATGCTGCCGCACTACGGCTTGATCGCTTACGCTCAATTTCTTTTAAGAATTTTTTACGTAGGCGTATGCTGTTAGGCGTAACCTCAACCAGCTCATCTTCTTCGATAAATTCAAGTGCTTGTTCAAGGGTATGCCGAATTGGAGTAGTTAAAGTTATGGCTTCATCAGTTCCGGATGCACGAACATTTGTGAGTTGCTTCCCTTTAATTGGGTTCACTGCTAAATCGTTATCGCGGTTATGAATCCCAATAATCATACCCTCATATACTTCAATCGCAGGGCTAATTATTAAACGTCCTCGCTCTTGTAATGCATAGAGCGAATAGCCAAGCGCCTTACCCGACACCATAGAAACTAACACCCCATTCTGACGTCTAGCAACTGGGCCAGCTTTCACCGGTCCATAATGATCAAAAATGTGCGTCATGATGCCACCGCCTGAAGTCATGGTCATAAACTGAGAGCGAAAGCCAATCAAACCACGTGCAGGAACAATGAATTCAAGTCTAATTCTACCTTTACCGTCTGGCTCCATATTTTTAATTTCAGCACGTCGCTCACCCAGTTCTTCAAGCACTGAACCTTGATGATCCGTTTCACAATCAATCACCAACTGTTCATATGGTTCATGCATGACGCCATCAATTTCTTTACGTATCACTTCAGGACGCGATACACCAAGCTCAAAACCTTCTCGTCGCATACTTTCGATTAATACACTTAAGTGCAATTCACCACGCCCAGATACTCTAAACTTATCGGCCGTGTCACCCTCTTCCACTCGTAACGCCACGTTATGAATGAGTTCTTTTTCTAACCTTTCTCTAATATTACGACTTGTTACATATTTACCGTCTTGTCCAGCAAAAGGTGAATCGTTCACTTGGAAAGTCATACTGATAGTAGGTTCATCAACAGATAGTGGCGGCATAGCTTCGACAGCTTCGGGAGAGCAGATGGTGTCAGAAATGTTCAAATCATCAATGCCGGTGATACAAATTATTTCACCCGCTTCTGCCTGTTCAGCATCCATGCGATCTAAACCATGGTAGGTCATTACATTTAGAATTTTGCCATTGCGAGTTTTATTATCCGCGTTGGCAATCGCAACTGGCATATTTCTCTTAATCACGCCACGAGTGATACGACCTACGCCGATTACACCGACATAACTATTGTAATCCAATGCACTAATTTGCATTTGCAAAGGGCCGCTAATATTCACTTCTGGCGCAGGAACTTTATCGATAATTAGATCCAACATCGGCGTCATGTCTTCATGCATGTCATCCACTTCCAAGCCTGCAATGCCTTCTAATGCTGAAGTGTAGACAATAGGAAAATCGAGTTGCTCATCCGTAGCACCTAAACGATCGAATAAATCAAAAACTTGGTCGATTACCCAATCCGGTCGCGAACCATCACGGTCTACTTTGTTTACTACTACTATTGGTTTCAAACCACGCTCAAATGCTTTTTGTGTAACGAAACGTGTTTGTGGCATTGGCCCGTCTACTGCATCCACTAACAGAAGCACACTATCCACCATCGATAGAACACGCTCCACTTCACCACCAAAGTCTGCGTGCCCAGGTGTATCAACAATATTAATACGGTGACCTTTCCACGAAATGGCAGTATTTTTTGCGAGGATGGTAATACCTCGCTCCCGCTCCTGGTCATTGGAATCCATGATGCGTTCAGCATCCATATTTTTACGATCCAAGGTGCCAGACTGCGCTAATAGCTTATCAACTAAGGTCGTTTTACCATGGTCAACGTGGGCAATAATTGCGATATTTCTTAATGATTCAGACAAAGTGAGTTCCAGTTTTATTCAGCTAATCGTTTTGTATCGGTTCTTCATTAAACCGGGGCTGAAATATGCCCTAATCTTGATAGAAATAGTACATTTCATTCTGAGTAGAATAGAGCTTTAGCAGTACAAAACTGCCAAGAAATCGAGACATCGAACACATAATTGCCAATATCATTAGATTTTCTACTCACCTAATAGTATATGTATACGAATATATACTGTGGCCCGAAAGCGCAACCAAGCTTATGCCTACCCAAAGTTAGAGCATAACTTTGCGATAAGTAGGCTTCATTAGATCGATATTGAGTTTATATATATTGATAAACCTTACCAGCAAATTTGTAGTCAGCCCATTAATCAAAAAGCAATGCTTTAGCACATAAGCTATAGGATGATTTTTAATGCTGAAATGCTGAATTGAAAAATGTCTAAATATAAATTGAAATCAATTTATACAGTATTGCTCTCTTGACTAAGGCGTGTAATTGATTCAATTACATCATTTGCATTACTAATACGATCTTTTGGCCGCTTAGCTAACATCCTCTCAATTAATGGCTGTATGTGCCTATATTCATATGGAAGCTGAGGTATCGGATCTCGCACATGTGCGAATAATACAGAAACAACATCTTTTCTTGTATAAGGCGCTGTACCACTATCAAAAGGAGGTTTACCTGTAAGCATTTCAAAAAATACGATACCGAGAGAATAAATATCAGAGCTAGGTCCAATAGGACTTGAACGGATGAGGTCTGGACTCATATAACGTGGTGTACCTTGACTAGACTTACTTGTAATTTCGGTGCGATGTTCAAGTTCATCTGCAATTCCAAAATCAGAAAGTACTGCAGAATTTTCATCTCTAAATAAAATATTTTCGGGCTTGATGTCGCGGTGAACAAATCCATGTTCATGTGAGAAAGCCAGTGCTGATGATATCTGTTTCATAACATCATAAACCCAATCTAATTCCAGTTTGTTTTTTAGATGTCTGCGCAGGTTTCCCCAAGGCATATATTCCATTGAAATATAGTGGTAGTCATCTACCACCCCTACATCATGAATGGGAACAATATTAGGATGCGAAAGGTTAGCATTAATACGACCTTCTTGTATAAAATGGCTTATACGTTCCTCGTCATCTAATATTGACGCATGCGTAATCTTTAACGCGATTTGGCGATATAACGATTTTTGAATTGCAACGTATACTTTCGCGGTTGCACCACTCCCGCAAAAGCCAACAACTTCATAGCCAGGTATATCTAAGCTAAATGAATGTTCTGAAATTGCCTGAGCCGCTTCTACATTTAGATCAAACGTTAAATCTTGCACGTGTGTCACTTGATTATCGTCAATTTATGGTCTCAGCTTAACAATATACATGCATCATTTGTAGTGCTATTAGTATAAAAACCAGACATTAAATTGACTTAATCATTACTGTACAAATGCGGCAACACCAAGTGAATTCATACATTCGAGCAATTCGTCGTCGTCATAAGGTTTAGTGATATATGCAGATATTCCGATGCGTTCTGCTTCTTTCACATGTTTATCTGACGATTTTGAAGTAATCATTATAATTGGTATAGATGCCGTTTCATTGTTAGACCGTAGATGATTAGAAAGCTCCAAACCATTCATTCTTGGCATTTCTAAATCAGTTAAAACAACACTTGGTGTCTGAAGTTGAATCTGGTTTATAGCCTCTACTCCGTCTTTTGCTGTAAACACAGCAAAACCAAGATCCTTCATAAATTGCTCGAGAGATTTACGTGTACTTATTGAGTCTTCCACAATTAGAGCAAGTGGAAGATCCTCTTGTAATTTTTCTAATTTTTCACTTTCAATGTATGTCCTATCAGACATATTTGAATTTTTTAATAACTCAACAATATCAATTACCGTTGTAACACTGCCATCACCCAGTATTGTTGAACCAAGTAGTCCCAATATTTTTGGAATAAACTTACTTAATGGCTTAGTAACAATATCTCTAGTATCAAATATTTCATCTATCGTAACCGCAATTTTTTTATTTAGATCATCATTAATTAGCAATGTTACTTTTTGTTGCTCAAACGAATTATCCGCTGTTTTCGCTAGTAAAAATTGCAAATCAAATACTGGATATCTACGCTGCATATACTCAAAATACATCTTTCCAGAATCTGAAATAAAATCACCAGCACCAGCATACAAGATTTCATCAACCCCTCTGTTTGATAACGCAACAGTAATATCCGCGCATCGCACTATGAGTGCATGCACTGAATTAATAGTAGTGGGTATTATTACTTCAACTCTAACACCATTATCTTTATTGGTATCTATAGCTACAGACCCTTTCATTTCAAGTACTTTTGTATGAACAGCAGCCAATCCAACACCTCGCCCAGACAATTGAGATACTTTGTCCTTAGTTGAAAAACCATGCTCAAGAATAATTTGAATTGCACGGTCATTAGTAAGTTTTTCATCTGCGTGTAAATATTCTTTTGCGATTGCTTTTGATTTAATAAGATTAAAATCAAGGCCACCACCATCGTCCTGACAAACAACACGAATAAGACCTCCTTCTTTTTTGAAACTGAGTTGTACTCTACCTTCAGAACTCTTTTTAAACTTTAATCTTTGCTCAGGCGTTTCTATCCCATGATCAACCGCATTCCGAATTATGTGCATTAATGGATCAACGAGCTGATGAATAAATTCACTATCAATAAGAGTATCTTCACCTGAAATTTCTAAACTAACGCGCTTGCCTGATTGCTTGCACGCCTGCCTTAGTGCACGTCTTAATCGCGGCACAATACTCTGCACTGGTATCATACGAATTCGTGAAACTGCAGTTTGATTTTCATGCAAATTTCGTAATTGACTTAAGGACAACCTTTCAAGCTTGAATAGTGATTCTTCAATTTCACTTGAATATTCAACCGAATCATCTGAGCTTTCCATTAATTGATTCGTTAACGTATGCAATTCACTAAACTGCTCCATTTCTAAAGAATCAAATTCACTATCTTTAGAAATACTTTGCATAGAAAATGAAAAACCACGTACTCCAATCAAGCTTTCCAATTCTTGAGAAAGCATTTTAATTTTTTTGTTACTTGAACTTAAGTGCTGAATAGATGATTGAAGATTAAAAACTAACTCTTTAATTTGCTCATTAGATATGATGTTTTCACCTGCGCGCTTTAATAAGTCATCTGCCAAACTAACTGGAATTCGCAGAAATGGGTCTGCTGTAGTTTCTGCATGCCTTATATTAAGATCTTTTTTCTGGCTAGACAGAACTTGCTTTGATATATCATGTGAGCTTGGAGTGATTTTATTTTCTTTACTCTCGAGTTGTCTAATTACGCCAGAGCTGTCTATCTTATTAGCCCAATCTAAAATTTCCTGGAGTATTAATTCAGATTGCTCAGGATATGGCCCAAGATCTTCTAAATATTCTGACATTTCCTCTAAACAATCTGCAGCATTTTGAATTGCACTATGGAGTGATTCTGATGGTTTCGTCTTAGCTTTTAATAATGCCGCAAATATGTCCTCAAGGTGGTGCGTCAGACTTACAATCCCTTGAATCCCTACAGTATTTCCAGCACCTTTAAGCGTGTGTGTAGTACGGCCAGCAATCTCAAGCTGCTTAAGAAAATCATCACTTTGTAAACTTTGTACTGCTCTTGATAATTCTTCTGTCTGCCTAGGTAAATCAAGCATTAAGCTATTAAATAAATCCGAATTAATTTCTTCAGATATTTTAAGACTTACAAGCTCTGGAGTAGCTTTACTTATATGCTCTGGTGTTTCGCCATGATCAATTTCAATTTTAGAAATTAGAAATAATGACTCTAGTTTATCTAGTTCATGCTTATCTAATCTGACAGGCCAATAATTCTGATCAAGATAGTCTAAAATGGATTGTATACACTCAGAATTGTATGGTGCCAATAAATAAGTATGAATAACATCAGGCCAATACAGTATTTTTGACCGTAATGAAATAAAATCTTTGAGTTGATTTTCCTGAATATGTTGAAGATTTTTTCGTATACTTAAACAAAAATAATGCAGCCCTCGCAATCCAATCATTTCTGCTGCAGACCCAATCCTACTGGTATGAAAAATCTGTAAGTCTATAATATCTTCTAATTGTTTATCATCCATCCCTCGCTTATCAAGCTCAGAGAACAACTCTGCTTGCAGTTCGAGTAAATCAGAAACTTCGCTTTTAATTAAATCAATTAACTCTTGTTGCTCGCTCGTGAGCTCACTCAATGACGGATTCATATCAGTATTTATTTGCATTAAATAGGCTACATATTCGCATTGAAATATATATCCATATGAATAATCTATGCGCTCTCTAGCTCCGCGAGTTTGTCACGAATTACAGTGCTTTTACTGCTAATTTTAGAAGTAGTAAGACCCTTAACACCTTTGTTCTCATCCAATTGTGATTTAGTTTGTTTTTGCTGCTCCTGCTGAATCGCAGGGAGCTTAAAGATACCAACAGTTGTCAGTAACATATTTGAGTACCTAACTAAGTTGTTGGCATTTGTCATTTGCTGATGCAAATGCTCATCTGTTTTTCGTGTACTCTCTACAATCTCGTTAGATTTTTCTACTAACTGCAAATTTTCTTGTGCTTGTGCTTTTGAACTCTCAGTAATTTGAATTACAGCCTTAACAAGATCCTCAGTGGACTCTTTTGTTTGTTTCATGGCGTCACCGGCTTGTTCAGCGAGCGTAGTGCCTTCTGCCACTTGACTAATGACAGTATTCATTGCAGTTGCTGTGTCTTTTGTTTCGATACGAATATTACTAACTAATGAGTCTATTTCTGTTGTTGCTTCTCGCGCACTCTCAGCTAAGCGCTGAACTTCATCAGCAACTACTGCAAATCCACGACCAGCCTCACCTGCTGAAGCAGCATGCATACTGGCGTTCAACGCCAATATATGCGTACGCTCTGCAATACTATTAATTAAATTAACCACACCCGTGATCTCTTGTGACCGCTCACCCAATCTTTTAATACGCTTCTCGGTTTCTTTAATAGTATCGCGAATGCTATTAATTCCTTCTACAGAGCGGTTAACAGTATCCAATGCTGTTTGTGTGTTATTCAGGGCATTATCTGCGCGTTTATTAGCATCTATCGCATCCCATGAAATTTTACTCATTGCTTCGGAAGATTCTTTAAGCTCTTGCATAATATTTTCTGCTTGATGCCGTTCTTTTTCCGCAACAGCCATTACAAACTTAGATTGACGCTGTACGCGATTAGATTCAACCACTACCCGTACTGAAATTTCTTTTACATCACTTAAAGCAGTAGCTGTTTCTTTAGTTAGCAGATTTAATGAGTCCCCTAATGCACCTGTTACATCCTCAAAAATTGGAGCTTTAATCGTAAAGTCTTTTTTACTTAACTGAGCTACAGAATTCAGTAAAGATATTACTGAATCATTCAACTGCTCATTATTTTTTTCTGTAACTGAAAGTTGTGTTACTTTTTCATCTAGCAGTTTATCGAATGCGCTCGATAACTCGCCCAACTCATCTTTTCGATTTAATTCTGTTCTTACTTCCAAGTTACCTTCGTTTACATCATGAATTGCGTTTACAAGTGAATTAATAGGTTTTGTTATGGTATAACCAAACAAATACAACAAAAATGAAATCAGACCTGCTATCGCTATTAAGGATAAAAGCACAACCCAGGTAACTGCGTTAGTTGTTTTTTCTTGTGTAGATTGATTTTGCAAAATGCTCAATACTGAAGACTGCCCCATCTCATCAAACATCGGGCCAAGCATGAAATCATACAATTCCGTGTATTCATTTGCATTGCGCTTATTATCAACAATATCATCGATTGTGCTAATATAATTAGCCATATAGTTTTCTATGATTGGCTTATCATTATCAGATATGAAATCAGAGCCACTTAATATTGCATCAAATTTTTGATATTGATGTTTTAAATCTTCAAATGATTCAGTCAAATCTATTGATTGCAATATATGTTTTTCATGGGCTCTAATTTTTGCAAGTACTGTAAATAAATTTGAGTTAGTCGCATTCCCTATTCCACTTTCAATATGTCCAAGAAGTAAGTTAGCTTTTTGACGCAACCCTTCAGCATCAGTAAAACCTACCAATTTATTAAACTTCACAATATCTGAAAAGGATGCTTTGTAATCATTTACTACAGCAGAGGCCTGAGCTACCAATTGTGATGAGTACTCAATGGGTAAAGCGACATCACCAATAACTATTTCGTCAGCTGCAATTGAATCAATCTCAACACTCAAAGCGCGAAGTTGCTCCATATTTTCTTCTAGTAACTGCACATGCTTTGAATGCTCATCAAGAGGAGCATTGTTGTAGGTCTGGCCAGTAGATGCAGAAATACTTAATAGAAAATCTTTCTCATACCGCCTTACTTTGAAGTAGTTTTTTTGTGCATCACTTACTAGTTGTCCGTATTTGATAAATAAATTAGATCTCTCAGTTGCCTCACGCTCATTTTTAATTACAAACCAATACGTCAAGGCAATTGCAATAAAACCTAAAGTAACGGCTATAAATAGAATAGCAAGTTTATTTGTAATCTTAATGTCTAATAACTTATTCAAATAAGCCATATTTTTTTCCTTATTAAATTAGTTCAGCTGTTTAACTAATTTGTAAATGATTCAATAAAAAAAGGGAAATCAATGCACACCCATATTTTTCCGCCTTTCTTATATGCATGAGTAACAAAAGGTTGTACTATTTTTGGTAGCTTGGAGAAATTTTTTAAACGCTCTTTTTTCTTAAAATTAATAGGTGAAGGTAACTTAGTAAGTTGTATTCCTATAGCATTTTCATCTTTATCTAAAACTAGCGTTTTATATTTACCTGCTTCAATTACGCTTTTTTCACCACTAATTATTTGCTCAAAATCAATCACAGGCACAATATCGCCACGGTGGTTACAGGCCCCAAGTAACCAATTTGGTGAAAGTGGAATAGGATAAATGAGGTTGTCTTCAAGGATTTCGGAAGATAGCGATGCAGATAACAGCATATTTAAATTTCCAATAATAAATCCAAAATAACGTTCATCCGTAGAACTTTTATTTGTATCTGGAGTAAACTGATATTCTGCTTCGAGCTTCTTGATTAATTCTGCATGCTTTTCTAGCCAGCCAGTACGGGCACTTTTACTGTCAACTTCAGATGCAATCGACAAAACTGACAGGTCATCAGACTCTTTCATCATATATATTTGTTTATTTCTGCAACAATTTGATCTGATGTGAAAGGTTTAGCAATTAATGCCTTACCACCTTGTAGCTCTGCCCAAACATAATCTGCTTTTTGATTTTTCGTTGTTACAAAAATAATAGGAATATTTTTTGTTTTTTTATCTGCAATAATTTCGCGACACGCCTGATAACCATCTTTTTTATCCATAATTATATCCATAAAAATTAAATCTGGACGCATACTGTTAGCTTTTTCTATAGCCTCCTCGCCAGAAATAGCTGTTATTGCCTGATAACCTGCATCTAAAACAATCGTTTTTAGCTTTTCTAGATCTGGTTTAGAATCATCAACAATTAGAATTTTATTGTTCATGGCATTTACAAACCTGAGTAAAAAATTTTAAACATATCGAGAATATCAAGTTACTCATTGACCTTGTCATAATGACTAATTTTTATGTATAACGATCTTCCTTGGTCGCATATTTACTAAGATAATTTACGGTTACATTAAATTATGTTCCGCAATGTCTAATTTATAATTGGTCGAACAATTTCTTTCGCTTATAACCTATCAAGCAAAAACTGTTCAAATTACGCATTTTTTTATTTTGTATGAGTTATGGGATACGCGCAGATTAGTACATACAGAGGAGACTTTGACGGTATTCACATTTTTTGTCAATAATAGTGCGGTTAATTCCAGCGGAATAACAAAATTTACATCCAGCATTTAAGACAAAGTTTGAATATCTAAAATAAGTATCTGCACCCAACAAATTACACTTATAGAAATTGCTAATAGACTTGTTTTAAATTTTTGATTTACATGCAAACCACAGGGACAACTAAACAGTACATTACAATGAAAAGTTAATTTATTGTCTAAGATATATATTTAACTGTATACAAATAAGGGCACATAAGGATGATCTTGAAGCTAATACATTCCTGAATCTTGCTGGCTATGTTTCATTCCATTCTAAATAGAATAAAACTTGGATTACGAACGCTCCAAGTTACCCTCAATCAGTTTATTTTAAATGACTCACTTATATGTTCTTTTATTAGGAATCACATTTCTAACACCACCTTTGGGATCAGCAACATCTCCCGCATATCTAGGAATTAAATGAATGTGTGTGTGGGGCACTGATTGGCCAGCAACTTTGCTTACATTAATTCCAATATTATAAGAATCTGGCTTATGCTCATTATCAACCATTTGCTTGGCACGATGCACGTTATCCCATAACTCTGCTATTTCTTCCTGAGTGCAATCAAAATAGTTCGGAACGTGCCTATTAGGAATGATGAGTAGGTGGCCGGGAGATGCTGGATACTTATCTTGACTTATGAAAGTCAGCTCACCCTGATAGACAAGATCTACTCTTCTACAAAAAAGACAATCGGAAGACATAAAAAGTAATATAAAATTTTTGAATAGTGGCCAGACGATTAAACTTGCCAGAAGCAAATAAGGACAACCGTAAGCTAGCCTGAAGGGTAAACTACATTGACGTAGTGAGCAATCAAACCGTCTACACGAGGATATGTATTCCTCGATCCAGTACCTGATAGCATCACTAGTAACTGTGAGTTGCAAATAAGTCGATAGCTTAAATTCTGTTTTCCACCTTATTTCCACCAACTATTTGCAAGGTAAGTCATCAATCTTCTAGGCTTCAAATGTCCGCTTTCGGCCAATAGCAGTCATTCATTAAGTATTAGATTATCTAAGCCAATTAGCTTTTATAAGCAGCTATATCGCCAGGCTCACGAATCATTTTGTCTACTTCACTATGGTGCATCTCTTCACTAGCAATCATTTGTCGAGCATATTCTTCTAGTACTACAGAGTGACCTTCAACTAAAGTCAATAATTTCTTGTATTTCTCCAATGCTGCACCTTCATGCTCTAACGATTCTCGCATAATATCTTTAATATCATGTTTATGCGTCTCTAATAATGGGCCGATTGCAAGTGAAGGGTGTTCCCCTAAGTGAGTGATCATTTCACCTGCTTGTCGTGCGTGCATCAAAGACTCGTCTGCTTGTGCATTCATCCACGAGACTATGGGGATACGGTTATAGCCAAATATCATCAATGCATAGTGGGTATAATGCACCACCCCTGCAAGTTCCGTCTCAAGAATTTCATTGAGTAGTGCTACTACGGGGGACTTATCAAAGTTCTCTTTCATTTTTCGTACTCTCATTTGTTTTGTTTGAGTTATTATATTTTACTAAACCAGTCTTGCATAAACTACGCCCTATAATTGTTTAAAAGTTTCTAGCCTTTAAAAATCATCAATGTGGTTATGTCCGCTTTCGGCCAATAGCGGTCAATCAACATTTGATTATTTAATTTGGCTTAATACGATTATTCAATTACCTCGACACCACGCCAGAAGGCAATATAATTTTCGATATTCTTTGCTTTGTCTTTTGCTTCTGGGTAATACCAGGCAGCATCTTCGTTTTCTTTTCCGTCTACATTAATCGTGTAGTAGCTCGCTTGCCCTTTCCAATAACATGTAGTGTGTTTTCTACTTTTTTCCAAAAATTCATAGTTAACCGACTCAGGAGGAAAATAGTAGAAAGTATCAATTACAATCGTCTCATCACTCTCTGCAATGACTTTATTGTTCCAAATTGCTTTCATAATTTATATCTACTAAATTTTATAGCTCTCGACCAATAGCGGCCATTCAATAAAAACAAATTAGACTACTACCGAAGATGTAATAAAAGGCAATCTGCTCCACTAGAAGCTTTGTAAAAATTGTCGTTGCTAATCTTCTTTTTCTAATTCTTTTCTATATTCTTCTTCTCTCTCTATATCAATTTTTGATTTTACTATGTAAATAACCACTGCTATCCAAGCAATAAACCATAAATAAAATTTCGTTGGATCAACTGTAGGTTTTTTATAATCCAACAAAATGAAAATCATGGCAACTGCACTAAATGCTATAAGTGTTACTACATGGATTTTTATTACATAACCGATAATGCTCCATCTAATTTTCATTTAGAGATTATTCTCATATCTGACGCCTCTATGTGTTAATTGACTACTTCACAATAAAACCAGTGGATTTATCTATAAGCATTTCATCATTTTACTGAACACACTAATAGCAGGCTGAAATCATGCGAGTGTCCACTTTGGGTCGTAAGCGGTCATTTATTAATTTTTTGGGAATTTTGTTTTTATATATTCACCGAAAAAGCGACACGAATCTATAAATGTAAAAACACCGGCCAATTTTTGATGCTTGGTAATCACAGCAGCTCCTATGTGTTTATCTGCCATTGTTAACAAAACATTTTCAAGCGGTTCATTAATGTCAACAATATACGGTTTAGATATATAAACATGCCGAACCTCGAGGTTTTCATTAGCCCCTCTATCGAGCATTAACTTTTGTATTGCATCAATATCTTTTTGTGTGATTATTCCAAAAATCTCTTCACCACTCATCACGGGAAGGTGGTGGATATGGTGCTCTTCCATCATTTCTTTTGCTTTAGTTAATGATGTTTCCAGTTTTACCGAGTACGGAAACGGAGTCATTGCAGCAGTAAGAGTTGGTATCTTTTTCATTTGTTAAACTTTAATTAGTCTGTATTATTCAATAAGTTTATATTCAATAATAATAGATTCTTAACTCTATTGTGAATGTCCGCTTTTCGTAAATTAAAAAAAATAATAATTATCTTTAAATATGACCGCTTTTGGTCGAAAGTGGACATTTGGTTGTAATCACAAATCAAACTATCAGAATGTCTATTGTGAGAAATATTAAACATCATGTAAAGCAAGGCCGACACATTTAAAGAAATGGACGACCTTACGGTGGGAGGAGTTGGAAGTTGTTTAATGCTTTTATATTAATTAAATATTGCGAGAGATAATTTCCTCTTTTGTCTAGTTTATCAAGTGTATGACTTGGTTAATTATGTAAACACTATTAGCATCGCACCAAGTGTTACGGAAATAGCTACAGTTAATATGCCCACCTCTTTCCATAAAGTGCATTCAAAGCATTGATCTTTGTTCATAGTGTCATTATCCTTTTTAATAGTTAAGTAAATTATAGAGTTCATATATAAATATTATTCATAATTGAAATTCTAGGTTATAAAATTTATTGGAAGTATATTATGTGCTTCCATGCTACTTATCAATTCGTATTAATTTGAATTATAGTTCGATTTTACCGAGCTTTTGGTTTGCGCTTTCGTATAAAAAACGAATTATTATCTGATGATAGATATACGGAAATTTCGTTTTGAATATATAGCAAATGAGAATATTTCTTATTTATGTTTAGAGCATGAAATACAGCACTTTATATTAGAGTATCCAGAATTTGCAGCTAGACGAGGATGATTGGAACGTCCGCTATTGGCGAAAGCAGGCATTCATCAACCCTGAGCAAAATCTATGGGATTACTAATTATGTCAAATACAAAAGCATATTATTTCAACTAACAATTCCAAGTTCAGCTTAATTCCTAATGTAATAATCAGTGAGTTATTTAGTCTATCTATATACTTAAGTGAACAGTTTCTCAGCATCAATTTCGACTTGCCTGTATAAAATAAGATTGAAGCGATAAATTATCTTTAAACGCAGCTCATCACACTAGTATCTTAGTGTGGGCAACATCGTCCTAAATAATTCGCGTTGCTAAAGGAGTAGCACATGGAGGTCTTTTTCAAATTAGTCACAGAACTTATTCAGACTACTAAAGCTTTTTGGATGGTGCTATTAGGAGCCGGTATTGCAATATTTGCTAATAATAGAACAACAAAACTCGCTAATGATGGTTTTTTACGAGAAAGAAAAAAACAACGATATGATGAAACCAACAGAGAAAAGATTAACGCGCTAAAACAACTATATGAATTAATCCAGGAAGCCACCTCACTTTACAGTGTATATATGGCTAGAGTGAAATTTAATATAACACGCAAACAAAGAAATTCGTTGTCCGATGATGCAGAAAATATAAGGCTAAAGATAATAGAAAAATTTAGCAAAGCCTCTATGTTGGTGCAGTTTTATGCTATTGAAAAAAGTATAGCCTTTGATCATTATCAGCGCGCGGTGATAAAAGGGCTTAGATTATGGGATGCATACCAATTAGCTGAAGTTAAAAACGATAATTATCTACATAGATTAAGCAAAGCCCACTTAGAATTAATCAACAAAAATCGTAGCAAGGTCATGCAGTATGAAGCGGACCTAGCATTGCGTATAGGAAGTTCGGGAAGAAAAATTATTAATCAAAGTAACCTCTACGAGGATGTTTTAGAAGAACTTGATTTGTAATCTGTTAGATCATACTTATTCTTACATATATCTAATGTCCGCTATTAGCCGAAAGCAGACAAAAATTCGCACTTAAATGATTCACATAATTTTACATTTTTTGGTTCCAGCACTAGTAGCTCGAATTTTCTTTCGAAGGCACTGGGGAAACGCATGTTTTATAATGGTCGCGACAATGCTCGTTGATCTCGATCACTTAATTGCAAGCCCCATATATAATCCTGATTGCTGTAGCATTGGTTTTCACCCGCTACATCAACCATGGTTCGTAGTATTGTATTTTATACTTTGTTTTGTACCTAAGACCCGGCTTATAGGTCTCGGGTTGTCTATTCATATGAGTCTAGATGCTATTAATTGCCAAGTGACAAATGGTGTGTGGATAAATTAAAATTTAATTAACAAGAGCACATAAAAATGCAAGTAGTTATTGTCCGCTTATGGCCAAAAGCAGACACTATGTTGGAACTAAGTTAGATTTATCGTTGAATTTACAATCACTGCTCAACGTAGGCACTTATGAATACAGAGACTCAGCTATTAGTGTATTTAATATTATTACTTTTCGTTGATACTATATTGCCATTACCTATTACTGCGGCAATTTTACTATATGTGGTGTTAAAAAGACCCGTATGGTTTAGAGAGCTGTACCATCAAGTATATAAATCGTCCACATAATACACATACAGTGACCGCTAACGACCCAAAGCGGATATTCAACGACTAAGCTTATCTGCTATGTCTCGCTTGAATGAAAAATAAAATAAAATTGGGTTACTTTGGCAGGACTGTTTAGCTCTTCATCGATTGTCAGAATCATTTATTCTATTCATATGTAAAACTTCATATGTTTCTCTTGAACTAGCTATGCGCTTACTCATTTTACAACGAGCGCATATATATATTAGGCGATGACAAGGAAGTGTTCATGAAAGCTGATCTTATAAAATATAAAGACTATACAATTCTGTTTAATGCCCATGAGATAAAGTCTGGGTCATTTTGTCCTGTCGCAATGCTTTTCAAGTCGGGGAAGAAAGCAGTTACGTTAGATATTAAAAGGACGTTTGCAGAAAGAGGTCAAGCGCTCTCATTTGCATTGAATGCTGCGGAAGCGACTGTAGATGCAAAGCTTAAAGAAATGAAACCATATTTTGCTTCGGTTATAAGTGGGTGTTGAATCATTTGCATTCCATGATGTAACCAATTCGCTCAAACTTTGAATGACCGCTTTTGGCCATAAGCGGACAATTGTATCTTAGTAAAATGATAGTCAGTCTGTTTTTCGGAATGAAATACAGAATTGCTATTAAATATACTTTGCTATTCTTATAGATTAAGAGTACGTTGATTTTAGATTAGATCTTCCTAACCCGTTTCTTCCAGAGTTTCATTTCTCCGCCAGTCATCGGCAATCACCTCTAATTCCTGATTTTTATGACGCAGTGTCATGAGAGCACTTAAATTTGTGCAAATAGATTGAACACCGGGAATGCGCACACAAGGCTCGAACATCGAGCATGGATATAAATAATGAAACTGTATGTAGGTAACTTACCTTGGAGCATCACTGATGCTGACTTAAATGAACTGTTTAGTGGAGTAGGTGAAGTCACCAGCGCCACTATTATTACAGATCGAGATTCTGGTCGATCCCGTGGATTTGGGTTTGTTGAAATGGCAAAAGACGCTGGTCAGCAGGCCATCAAGAAACTCAGTGGTCATATGATTGACAACAGAAGCCTCCGCGTTAATGAAGCAAATGAAAAGCCTCAACGAGAAAGATCTCGTTTTTAAATCAAGTAGTTGGGCTTATGGTTTTCGAGCGACATTGTTGTGTCGCTCGAGATCGTTTGTCATTTAATTAGGAGTTGAATTTATGACTGAAGAAGATAATAAACTGATGGATCAATACGGAATCACTTCTAAGCAAAAAACAGTGTATCTCTACAAAGGCCATAAATATGGCAATCTTAAAGATGCGCTCAACTTTGCCAAAATTGATATGAAACTAAAGTGAATTCAATTGAATTCCATAAGCTATCAAATAGGGCCCCCATATGAGTGATATCAATAATATTAAGATAAAAGGGCTAGATCCAAATCGTATGCCAAGTCTAAAAAACAAAAAGTATGTAGATATAATTTTTGAACTGAATAAAAAAGCACCAAAAGACTGGTGTGCAGATCTCAATTTATTGTTTTCCAAGAATAAACAGAACGTTAAGATAAAACCTGACGAGGGAGTATTTGTTGAGACATGGGTGAGAGTTATTAATGATATTCCGAATTTATTAGAGTTGATTAAACAACATATCGCCATTTGCAATAGCAATTATATTGAGCAGAACAGCCAAGAAGCCCTAGTCTGGCAACAGTTTGAGAGCACCAAATCGAATAGTCGGTCTGATGAACTAGATAGAATACTAGAAAATCTAAACTACGATTAATAACCCTCATCCATATGTCCGTAAGTGGCCGTAAGCGGGCAGTTGAGAACTAGATGTATATAAAGTCAGGTTGGAATTTTCAAAACAATTTGTTTAATAACTGCAAACGACTGCTATTAGCCTCAAAAGACGAAAGGTTAAACTTATTTGATCATTAGTAGTAGGAGTCTAAAGGTTTGGGGAGAGATGTGTTAATGTAAATGTTAAGTTTTAACTTAAATTCAGCGGGAATTCCTTCCCACTGTACACCTACTTAGTCGGGACAACTCGCTGATTTACGATCAATTCCGGTCGTCACGATCCTGTCGCCTCCTCTGAGAATTACTTGAGGGGCATTCATGTCTATTTATCCTCTACCAGATTCACCAAATACCGTCGTACACAATCAAGACGGTTTCCAGAAAAAAGTGCTCGAACCGACGAGGCTTGCGCGTGATGATGCGCATATTGAAACAGCAATCGTCTATTGCGAGGCTAACTTTGGTGCTGTCGATGGCAAGACCGCCAATGGGCTTGTTCGACAATCAGAACGGTACAAAATTCTATCTGTAATTGATAGCGAAAAAGCGGGACTTGATGCCGGTATGGTTCTTGACAATGTGCCTAATGGTATTCCCATCTGTCACGATCTTGCGGTGTCACTAACTCAAGCAGAAAGCATTCCGGACTATTTCATTTTTGGAATGGCACCATCCAGTGGCATGTTATCGGTGCACGAACGCAGCGTAATAATTGAAGCGATGGGTAATGGCATGAACATTATTAACGGGCTGCATGAATTCCTCAATGACGATCCGATTTTTAAAGCTGCTAGTCTTGCCAACAACGTGACTATCCGCGATATACGAAAGCCGCGTGATAAGAAAAAACTGCGAATGTTTACTGGACGAGTTATGGATATACCCTGTCGGCGAATTGCAATTCTTGGCACTGATTGCGCCATTGGAAAACGCACTACAGCGACAATTCTTACTCGCGTGTTGAATGAACACGGTGTAAAAACTGTGATGATAGCGACGGGACAAACTGGATTGATTCAAGGGGCACGTTACGGTATTGCTCTTGATGCGATCCCTTCTCAATTTTGTGCTGGTGAATTGGAAGCAACTATCATTGAAGCATATGAAAACGAGAACCCTGATGTCATTATAATTGAAGGACAAGGGGCATTAAGCCATCCAGCCTTTTCGTCTTCAGCGTTCATCCTTCGTGGCAGTTGTCCTCATGCTGTTTTATTGCAACATGCGCCGACGAGGCTGTATCGATGTGACTTTGATCAGATAAAAATGCCAAACCTTGCTGATGAAATCAATCTTATCCAGACATTTTCCAATACCAAGGTTATCGGAATGACGATCAACCATGAAAACATGAACGATATCGAACTTACTAAAGCCATCAATAGTTTTGAGCATGAACTCGGTTTGCCAACGACAGATGCCTTGTCACGTTCTCCTGATCGTCTTGCAGAGATAATATTTACGGCTTTTCCGAAGTTATTGGAAATATCGTTAGCTGCTGCATGAACTGCACACCACGACTGGAGATCGACCTAGATAAGATTTATCACAATGCCTACACATTGGTCCAACGTCTAAATCGACGTGGGATTTCTGTAACAGGCGTGACTAAGGCAACACTTGGATCGCCTGATTTTGCAAATGCATTGTTGCGAGCTGGCGTGAGTTCGTTAGGTGATTCTCGTATCGAAAACATCGAATCGATGCTTCATGCGAACGTTACATCAGAGATGACTTTGATTCGTTCTCCAATGATTACCCATGCTGCACGGGTTGTTAAGTTTGCCGATGTAAGCTTTAACACGGAAATTGAAGTAATTCGGCAACTTTCTGTTGAAGCTCAGAAAGCCGATTGTATCCACCGAGTATTACTTATGGTTGAGCTTGGAGACCTTCGCGAAGGCATCATGCCTGATGACCTTATTGATATTGTCAGCGAAACATGTTGCTTGCCAAATATTGTGTTAGAAGGTATTGGTACTAACCTTGCGTGTCGAAGTGGTGTATCGCCTGATGTAAGTAACATGGCAACACTCACCGAGCTTGTGAACTTTATCGAAACAACAACAAGTGAATCAATAAACGTTGTATCAGGCGGAAACTCTGCAAACTTAACGTGGGCGTTAAGCGGCGCGGACACCGGGCGGATTAACAATCTCCGTCTGGGTGAAGCAATTCTCCTTGGGCGCGAGACATTATATCGTAAGCCGATTGCCAACTTGCATACGGATGCCATCACACTTATCGCGGAAGTGATCGAATCTAAGAGTAAGCCATCAAAACCATCCGGTGAAATCGCACAAACAGCGTTTGGGGCAAAGGGAGCTACAACTGATCGTGGAAGAGTCTTGCAGACCATTTTGGCGATCGGTATTCAGGACATCGATCCCGAAGGCCTTCAAGGAGACAAAGGAATTAAAATATGTGGAGCTAGTAGTGATCACCTTATAATAGAGTCTACTGGGCGAAAGTTACCGATCGGCGCTGAGGTGGCATTTCAACTTAACTACAGCGCACTACTGCGGGCTATGACTTCTCCCTTCGTTGGAAATATGTATAAGTATTAAATGTAAGAGCTGAGTTAACGATAGGGGCCTTAGAGCTCGTTGAACAAATAGATGTGATGTTTTATGTAAATGCCCATACCTTTAATTTATTTAAATTGTACATACTTCCGTTCAGTTTTTTTATAGCTTTATAACAATCATCTGCTGACATGCTAACAAGGCCATAACCACGTGATCGATGGGTGCTCCAATCGAACATGACCGTTGCAGCCAATACATCTCCAATTGGAGAACAAATTTTTCTTAAATCCTCGGACGATGCATACCAAGGCAAGTTTTCTACACGAATTTTTATGTTGATAGATCCTAATTAGAACTAGAGGATGGAATTTAGTTATCGCATCCGGCTCAAGGTAAGACTTTGATTGGAAGCAAAGCTCAAAGCCACTCATCAGTAACGACTGCTGTAAAATAGAAAAGAAATAATAAAAAAAAATCAGGTGGCGAATCTAACTAGTTAAAGAGCATACGCTCTTTTGCTTTATTAGATAGCAGTTCCCATATCTAGTAGCTTTTAGTGTTGGTTGATTATTTAATTAAAAAATAAATAGCGGCTACTCAAGCATAATAATTGATAGGTATTGTTATTAATCTAAGCCATTTTGCTCTGTTTCAAGAAAACAGCATTAGACTCGATAAAATAGTGGAATCGATAAATCCAAGATCAAATAAACTGTCGTCGAATATATTGTAGGAACTTTAACCTAAGAACCTTAATTACCGCTATTGGCCGAAAGCAGACATTAATGAAGTAATTTTCTTTAATGTGTATTTTCGCAGATGAAGCTACACAAATAGCCGTTAGCATGTGTGCTAAGGATTTCGTTGGTACGATAGTATTAGAG
>JABDMD010000095.1 GCA_013001685.1 Gammaproteobacteria bacterium
GAACTTTGCGAAAAAGCCTCGTCTTTATACCAACACTCAACACTCGAACTAAATTAATAAAGAATTGACTTTAGCAGGGGTATTAATGTTCGCTTTTGGCCATAAGCGGACATTTTGTAAAATTTGATTTTGAATACATCATCCTTGATGTAATTCATATTCGCACATCCACGTGCTCACACTTCCGGTGTAAGCGGACATAATAGTCTATATAGCCAAACCCTTCTCAATTATGCTTTCATAGTACTCACGCTGTTTTTCATCGCTATCTCCACCTCTAAAAATTAACGCGCCAGAACTATAAGTAGATCCAAACGTCGTAGCAGCTGTCATTGCCTGTGCTAAACCTGAAATAAACTCTCCATCTGATAAAGGTTAAAGTAGATGTATAAACGCGCTCCAAACAACCCCATTCGCAACGCTATACCGCGCATCTAATGTTGAATCGAAGTTGGCTTGCATTAAACGTAGCAGCTCACCTTCTTCAATATCTGCCACTTTTACAATTGGTACGATCACACGCATGCGGTCAGCATTTTCATCCGTAATGATTTGTGCGCGTATTGTGTCAAATGTAATTATCCAAGAGCCTAATTACCCTTGCAACTCTGGGCCGATACGCTGCAAAAGGTCATGCATGAGCACATTATTCATTTGTGCATCATTTATTGCTTCAGCGGTCTTCTCTTCAGAAATTTCATAAGCAGAGTTCTTACCTCCGCAGGAGACAAATAATGCAAAAAATCCACACAGAAAAAAATAACGTATAACAGCCCTCATAAAACCTCCTCGCTTAATTTTAACTTTTTAATTCTGATAATCGTTTTATTCCAGTTTTTAAATTTTCAATATTTGTCGTGTAAGCAAAGCGCACATGCTGCTTAGCGCCTGCTTCACCAAAATCAATACCTGGTGTAAATGCGACATGCTTTTCTTGTAAAACCTTACTAACAAAATCAAAACTATCTTCACAAAACTCAGAACAATCCGCATAAATATAAAATGCGCCTTGCGGTTTGACACGCATTTTAAAACCAAGGTTAGTCAAAGCATCATATAAATAATCACGCCGCGCTTTAAACTCATCTCGTCTTGCTATCAGAACCTTATGTGTTTCATCTTCAAAAGCTACCAGCGCTGCGTATTGCCCAGGTGTAGGTGCTGCCAAAAAAGTATGTTGAGCGAGTTTATTTACGTCATCCAAATATGCTTTAGGTGAAACAATCCAACCCACGCGCCAACCGGTCATACCATAAAACTTGGAGAAGCTATTTATTACAAAAGTGTTGTCATTCAAACCCACCGCAGTTTTGGGTGCTTGCTCATAAACCAAACCGTGATAAATTTCATCCACCAACAAGAACACACCTTTTACTTCACAAAAGTCAGCAATTTTTTGCAATTGTATGTCAGAAATAATAGTGCCGGTCGGGTTTGAAGGACTGGCTAGCAACACTGCATTGATGGAATTGTCCCAATGCTCTTCAAGCAACTCAACTGTAAGCTGCCATAAAGAGTCTTCATTCACTGCAATTTGCAAAACTTTACCACCCAATAATCGGACAAGATTATGTGTGCTTGGATAGGCAGGATCTGGAATAATCACAGAATCCCCTTCTGAAACCATCACGTTCAGGACTAGCTGTAATGCGGTAGCAGACCCTGGAGTAATTACAATTTGTTCTGCCTCAACCGCAACGTTGTATTCTTTTAAATAGAAACTAGCGATAGCTTCACGAAGAGCAGGTAAACCTAATGTCGGGGTGTAATGTGTGATGCCAGATCGTAAGGCCTCAATTCCAGCATCAATAATCGGTTGTGGGGTAGAAAAATCCGGCTCACCCATTTCCATATGAATAACTTGATTGCCTTGAGCTTCCAACTGCTTCGCTTGCGCCATTAAGCTCATGACATGAAATGCGCTCACATCCTGCAAACGCCTGGATACCTTAACTTTAGTCATGCTCAGATCGTACCAAGCTTATCCGATCAGCGGTACAAAACATTCAACCCTTTTAAGCATCTAATGCGTTTATATAGATAAGTAAATGGTATTGCGTTGATAGTGGAGCATCGCTACGCTGCTTGCCATGGAGCAAGTGGACAAGACTCTTAGCAGCAAAGAAACTAGTGACGAAAACCTTATGCTGCAATATCAACAAGGTGAACAAGCAGCCTTTGAGATCTTATACCGAAGGTATAAGGATGTGCTATATCGATATTTTCTTAAACATTGCAGTGACCGCTCACAATCTGAAGAACTATATCAGGAGGTGTGGATTAAATTGATCAACAGCGCTGCACGCTATAAGCCCAAGGCAAAGTTTAAGACATATTTATTTACCATTGCACATAACACGCTGGTGGATTTTTATCGCAAGGCAAAGCCTTCGCAAATAATTGAATTTGAAGAGGCTGAAATGACTGAAGAATTTACGAACAATTCAACACCTTTAGCCATGCCTGAAGATGAATTTACATTGAAACAAAAAACTAATTTATTTATACAAACTTTGGAAGCATTACCTGCAGATCAAAAAGAAGCTGCAATATTACATTTTGAACAGGAAATGAGTGTGCAAGAAATTGCTGAGATCACACAAGTGAAAACTGAAACAGCGAAAAGTCGTTTGCGTTATGCAAAAAACAAACTTAAAGCAGCTATATTAGATTAGCCAAGCCAAATTAAATAAGATGACTACTGAATCACAAGACGACAAAGTACTAGAGCAGCTTTATAAAAAAGGTGCCAAGGAAACGCCCCCTGCAAAACTTAATTATGAAATAACTAAGTATGCAGCGAATGCAGATAATTCTACTGAGACTCCTAGTCAAGTAGGTAGCCACTTTGGTGGCGGCTGGAAAGTACCTTTATCCATGGCAGCCAGTGTAGTGGTTGTATTCGCACTACTCATACAACTAGATCAAAGCCCAGAAGATTTAGAACTGCCACCTATACCAGAAATTACAATTCCCACTGAATCAAAGTCAGTTGAATCTAAAGATCAAACACTTGAAAGCCAAATCGTGCTTGAAGAAACTTATGAAGCAGAAGAATCCACGCTAGATGATATTGCACCTTCTTTCAAAAATGATGCGAAAGAATTGGACATAGATTCAGAAGGCACTGGCGCTTTAGTTATAGACATACCTGTACAAACAGAATCACCAATACCAATTAAACGTAATGCAGATAAAAACGACGAGCAAAAACTAGAATCCTCAGGTGATCGTGCCAAAACTCGACAAACAATAGAGAAATCTAAGACATCCGATGAATTTCGAATCCAAAGTAACGAACCTAAGCCAGCATCCACTGCTTCTACTTCTAGCCCATCATCTACTACTCCAAAATCTGATGAAGAATATGCACCCCAACTTGCAAAACCACAAGCCGCGCAAAAAAAGGTACAAGAACCTGCAAGGGGTGGTGAATTAGATGATAATTCTTCGGAAACACCATCTGGTAGCGTGTTGCAACAAAAATCCATGAGCAAAGGATCGATCATTCGTGAGGATAGCCAAACGAGTTCTGATTTGGCTGCGGATACAGAACTGGGTGATGAAGAAGTTCAAACAGAAGAGATAATTGAAGACCAAGTTGAAGGTGAGTTTGCCCCTATCCCAGTTGAAGACTGGCTCCTAATGATTGAGCGACTAGTGGCCAAAAAAGACTATGCTGAGGCTGCACGTCAGCTTGAGAAATTTAAACAAGCACATCCAAAAGTAAATGTAGAAGATCTCGATACTAAGATCCCTTAATCATTTGTAACAATTTTTTATAAAGCTTGTCATATATATTACTCAATCAAATGTAAAAAAACCCCAATGAACATTTCGCTAATTAGCATCACTAAATTACCAGCATTAACCATCAGCATTATGGTACTTCTTAGCGCATGCGCTACTTCGCAACCCATTCTTTATCCCAACGAACATGCTAAAGAAGTTGGCGATAAGCAAGCTCGCATAGATATAAACGAATGCACAAAACTCGCTAAAGATAGTGGTGCATCTTCAAGTAGTGCAGATGAAGTTGCTAAAGAAACTGCCGGTAGCGCTTCAGAAGGTGCAGCCACCGGCGCAGCAACAGGTGCAGTAACTGGCAATGCGGGCACTGCTGCAGCTGTAGGTGCGATTAGCCGCGGCATGGGTCAATTCTTTTCAGGCATGCGACGCAATAAAGGTCCTAGCCCAGCCTATAAAGAAATTGTTGAGCGTTGCTTAATTGATAAAGGTTATGAGCCTGTAGGCTGGAAATAACTTTTAGGCAGTGTTTAGCTCTCTATACAAATTTGCATCTCACTACCTTAATCATAAAAGCATAATTAGAGCACCAGATTTTCAAGTCTTAAGCATTGTTATGTGAAGTGTACATATAAACCACAAACTAACCACTTTAAGAAGCGCTATTTAGCCGCTCATCCGAACAGATAAAACTGACCAATGACATAGACCTCCATGCTGGATAAAACTAAGGTATAACAAACTTAAAAAAGTGTATAAGTAACCCGTCATGGAAATTTCCCCAGCAGCAAAACTCTCGCAAATTAACACTCCTCAAGCCGAAACTATTGACGCAATAATCGGTGGTGTGTCAAAAGTACTCCTCGGCAAAGATAAGCAAATCCGCTTAGCATTGACTTGCTTATTTGCTGGCGGGCACTTACTGATTGAAGATTTACCAGGCATGGGTAAAACCTTGTTGTCACATACCCTGGCGCAAGTTCTTGGATTGGAATTTAACCGTATGCAATTCACCAGTGATTTATTACCTAGTGATGTAATTGGTGTTTCTATTTTTGACAAAAATACTTCTGAATTTCGCTTCATGCCCGGCCCAGTGTTTGCACAAGTTCTACTCGCTGATGAAATCAACCGTGCCACACCAAAAAGTCAAAGTGCCTTACTAGAAGTTATGGAAGAACAGACCGTAACTGTAGATGGTGAGACCCACCATCTACCAAAACCTTTCTTTGTTATCGCAACACAAAACCCTGCCACTCAAACCGGAACCTATCCATTACCCGAATCACAAATGGATCGTTTTTTAATGCGCATTGAATTAGGTTACCCAGATCAAGAGGCTGAACGTATGCTACTAATTGAAGGTGATAGACGCAAAAAATTAGAAAAGCTACAAGCAGTAATAAGCACTGAAAAGTTAATCGCAATTCAAACTGAAGTAGAACAAGTAAAAGTTGCAGACACTCTGCTAGATTATGTACAACGCTTGGTTGAGTATACACGCAAAGAAAACGTATTTGCGTTTGGATTATCCCCTCGCGGCTCATTGTCTTTACTTCGTGCTGCAAAAGCGTGGGCACTTATTTATCAACGCAATCATGTTATTCCTGAAGATGTTCAACAAGTATTACCTAGTGTCGTCGAACATAGACTTCGAAGCAGCGCAGACTTTACAGGCCATGGCGGTATTTCATTAGCGCAAAAATTACTTTCTGGCGTAGATGTCCTCGCTTAGTAGTAGCACTAATAAGTTTCCTTTAGGGTCCAAACGCCCTTTCAGCAACCGATTCAAACGTTGGTTAAACCGACGCATTCCTCCTCAACAAAGCATTACACTTAGCCAAAAATCAATCTTTATTTTTCCAACACGCACAGGTTTCGTATTTTCAATTTTACTGCTTACGCTTCTCTTAGCAGCAATAAATTATGAGAACTCCTTAATTTTTGCTTTAGTGTTTTGGTTAGGCAGCGTTTTCTTTGTCGCTATTTTTTATACCTTCAGAAATCTATCTGGCATTAGTCTTGAATTACAAAAATCTGGGGCCGGATTTGTTGACGAAGATATTGAATTTTCTATTAAAGTTTCGCGCCCAGAGAATTCTCAGCGAGAAGGCTTACAGTTAGGTTGGCCAAAAGAAGTTAAGCAATGGGCAGAATTGTATGAAGATGCATCTACCACGGTGCATTTATTCGTAAATGCAAAACAACGCGGTTGGTTAAACCCAAAAAGATTACTGGTTGAAACTTATTATCCTTTAGGTTTACTGCGTGCCTGGACCTGGGTCGATTTAAATGCCAAAGCCATTGTGTATCCAAAACCACTATTTCACGATCATAACTTTATCAATCTAGGCGAAAATGATGAAGGACAACTTACTCATCATAGTGGCAGCGATGATTTTCATGATATGCGTAATTATCATCCTGGAGATTCTCCACGTCATATTTTGTGGCGCTCCTATGCACGCCAGGATGAATTATTAGTAAAACAATTCGCTGCTTATGCAGACTATCGATTAATACTGGATTGGTATCAGCTAGAAGGTGATACAGAATTACGTTTGAGTCGTTTAACTGGAATGGCACTTAATGCATATAACAGTGATAAAGAATTTGGCCTGAAACTACCACAAATTGAAATCGCCCCAAATTCAGGAAAGACTCATTTAAATCATGTACTAAAAGAATTAGCCTTATACAAGCTACAGCATGAAAACTAAATCCAAGCAACATAATAAATGGCAGCACGGCGTAGTGGCTCAAATACCGCGTAACAGTTTAATAATGTTAATAGCTGCTTTCTCAATGGTGATTCTACCTCATGTCGCACAAATTTCTCCGTGGATTATTGCAGCAGGAATATTTTGCGCCTGGTGGCGTTGGATGATTTTCTTGGGACGCAGAAATTTTCTTACTATCTGGCAAAAAGCAGCCTTAGCCCTTGCTTGCGGCGCTGCCGTGGTCATTTCCGAAGGTGTAACCCAAAATTTAGAAACCTGGGCAGCGCTATTGATAATGGCATTTGCACTTAAACTTTTAGAAATGAAAACTCAACGTGATGCTTATGTGATCGTATTCATTGCCTATTTTGTTATTGCTACTGAATTTATTTTCAATCACAGCATGGGTATTGTTTTCTATGAACTATGTGCATTAATACTAGTTACGGCTGCTACTGTGGGGATGAATCAATTTCATACTCGTGTAAAACCTTTAGAGTCAGTAAAAATTGCTGGTAAAATTTTGGCACAGGCCGTTCCACTGATGATTGTTTTATTTGTACTCTTCCCACGTATTGGACCGATATGGTCCATCTCCAGTCCAAACCAACAAGCACGTAGCGGCTTAGCTTCAGAAATGACACCAGGTGATATTGCTAAACTAGCACTTTCAGATGAAATCGCATTTCGTGCAATTTTCAAGAACACACCCCCATCCACTAACGAGCTCTATTGGCGTGGCAGAGTATATGCTGATTTTAGAAATGGAAAATGGTCTGAAGCAGACATCCCGAGTAAATTTAACAATATAAAAAAAGTAGATTGGGTTAATAACCAAAAAACAGAATGGTTCATGCCAAAGATAAATAAGACAGAAGGAAAAAAGATTTCATACTCCATCTTATTAGAACCCACTCACGATCTATGGCTAATTGGCATGGATTTAGCCGTACCTAAAACACCCTCAACAGGTGTGATGTGGGACTATAAGCTTGTTAATCGACAACCCGTGCAATCATTATTGCGTTATGAGGTTGATACTTACCCTAATGCAACCTTAAATAGTTGGCTACCTCAATTCTTGCGTAATCAAACAACTCATATAGATACTAACGACAATCCTAAAACCATTGCCTTCGCACAAAACTTATATGCCGAGTCAACAAACACTGAAGAATTTGTAGAAAAGATACTTAACCAAATACGTGACCAACCTTATCACTACACTCTAGAGCCTCCTAAATTAGAAAAAGAAAACAGCATTGATCAATTCTGGTTTGAAACACGCCAAGGGTTTTGTTCACATTATGCTGGAGCCATGGTCTACATGTTAAGAGCCGCAGGTATCCCTGCGCGTATGGTAGGCGGTTATCAAGGTGGAGAAATCAACCCAATTACAGGCCATATTGTCGTGCGACAGTATTTAGCACACGCCTGGGTAGAATATTGGTTACCCAAAAAAGGCTGGCAAAGGGCTGACCCTACTGCAGCAGTTGCACCTTCAAGAATTCATGACAGTTTAAGTGCAGCATTACCAGAAAATGATCTAAACTCATTATCCACATTTACTAATGTGCGACTAAATGGTTTGCCAGGACTACAAAAAATGATGTTTCTATTTGAGTCTTTAGAACATCGTTGGAATGTATTTATTATTGGCTATGACTCAAAACTGCAAACAGATTTTCTACAAAAACTACTCGGCAAAATTACTACTGCAAAGATTGCCATTATATTATTTTTAGGAGCACTACTAAGCACTATTTTTGTAGCCATCTCGTTGCTTTGGTCAAATCGTAATACTACTCAACACCCTGTTATCAAAACTTTTCAAAGTTTTGTTTCTCGGCTACAAAAATACGGCATTGAACGCAGTCCCGAAGAAACTCCTGCACAATTTATTGAAAAAATATGCAAACAGCGCAGACTGGATGAGCAAAGTTACCAACCTGCAATAAATATGTTGAACAATCTACTATATAACCCTGACGCAAGCTATACACAAGAAACGCTACATACTCTAAAAAATAATCTACAAGCACTACAACTGAAACTATCTTAAGCAACTAGCCATATTTAATGAGAAAAATATTTTTTCACACAACACAAGTCAAATAGCCATGTTATCAATTTACATTTTGTCTACTTCAATTTGGTTATAGGCGACGCAATTTTTACATATACTACTTCTTCATTATTAAAGGAACTGCTCGATCTAGCTGTCTTTCAACTGAAACAACCTGCTTATCAAAGTCGCAATACTTTGCTACATCTTCTGCAAGACTAAGGATAAGAATATTGCCTGAAGCACATTTGTTAGGCTTTTGATAACAATAATTATCTTCTGCATGCAGCGTTGCCTGCATACAAAAAAACATCATAAATAATAAAAGTAAGTTACGCATCATCTCTACCCTCTTGTTAAAACTCAGACCGCTGGAGATGGCAACACTCCATCCACTAAAAATTGATCTAACTCAAAGCTTAAATTACTCCATCGATCATCCAGGCAACGAATGGTCACACTCTTATCTCGAGTAATACAACTCCAATGATTTAATGCATCAGGCACTAGGCTTTTAATAGCTTTGCAGGTAAATATCCCTATATTGACTTCATCTACTGCACGAGCTGAATAATAACTGAATGCTTCTACGCTTTTATCGCGCATCTCTTCACCTATTTTTTGAGAAACATCATAACTAGTTGGATCGCTAATTTTATTTTTATGTTTATTGAATGGTGACTCATTTAATGCAATCCCTTTTTTAGCCCGTAGATCAACACTAAAAGATGCGTGTTGAGTAACTTTCTGCTTCTTTTTAGGTGCGTTCATCATTCCGTCATAGTAGACAAACCGATAATAAGCAAGCTCTGCAAATGCAGCTTCTATGTTTTTTGAGCCATAAAAAATACTCGGATGTATTTTTTTACCAAATCTAGATCCATGCTTAAGTGGCGGATAACGAAATGGTGTGTAAATTAAATAATCATACTGTTCACAATCTTGCGGAATACGCGGTTTAACGCGATCAAGCATCTCTTCCAGCATTTGTTGCTCTTCTAAAGTATCGACCAATGTATTGGTTGCCACTTTCTGTTGAGATTCCGCAACCCGAAACACCTCTGCACACAGGGGCTTTATGTGCTCCTTTTCAACACTAATCTTCATCTGATCTCAAAGAGGTTTTGATTTATTACTAGACGAGGCAAAATATTTCGAGATGAGTGACGTGTATAGATAATACACGAGCGAAGTTGAGTTCGTTTTTTTAACGACGTATCAAACTAAATCAATAAGCCAAATTACACTTTGCCACGCATAGCATCTAAATACTCAACTACTTGCACCAAACCTTGAACATTTTTAAGCAATTCTTTAGGTGTACCGTGCAAATGTTTGTTAGCAGTATTCAACCACTCTTCCATCGCCTCAAGGTCGCCACCCTCAAGCGCATATAAAGAACGGTAAATACGGATTACATGCAACGCTAACTCACCCTCTTTGCTATCCGGCTCAAGCACACTGTGGTTACGCAAACGCGTAAAGTATGTACGATCTTTACCAATAATCTCTCCAAGCTCAGTATTGGTTAGACCGAGGTGTTCTTTGCTATTCAACAAGGCCTTACTCAACACTTCGTTTTCAGAAGGCAGCCTTTGAACCTGTGCACTCATGATTTTCTCCTATGATGTATATGCATCATTATATATTATATTGTTATTTATACAACATTATAAACTCTAGGATCCCATAACTCATTGTTTTTATTAAATTAGAAGTTATAAATACGCATACTGAACCTGAAAATAATGCATCTGAAAAAATATTAGCTAGATCTGTAGAATGAAGTTATCCCTAATAAACCAATATCAGCCACTAAATATCTCTTGAATAAGAAAAGCAAAATCCTCCTACTATTTGCAGTCATGATGCTATTCGTATCTTTGGCGGCAGCTTTATTTTACTCAGTCAAAACGGGGCTATTGCCCTTTGAGATGGGCTTGCTGTTGTTCATTTCTTTACTAGGTATGTATATGGGGTTTGGAATCCTAATAGGAGCTTACCGCTTGGTAAATAAACTCGACTAACTCATTCAAAAATAGTCGTTTAATTCTGAATTAAGCATTTCATCGTCATGCAAGAAGAAAAAACCTTCAGCAAACAAAGTACAGCAACAATTTTATTTCATTGATGTAGTTAGAACTTTATACAATTTTATTGTCCGTTTATCGGGACACGAGGCACGATCAAGTTTTTTTGTAAGAATATTGTTACATCATACAAGGAAGACATGATGGCAACGAACAAGTTAAACACTATTATTAGAAAAGTTATTCCAATAAAAGACATCCCCACTGATACGCAGAGTTTGCTAGACGATAAAGCAGATATCAAAACCGTTGTTGACGGGTGTAGAGACGAAATACAGAAATCAGTAGATACTGGAATAATGCCAGCACCAAAATATTTTGAGCAAGTAGCTGTGCTGTCAAGAAAAGAAAAAAACTATGAAAATGAAATCGCCATATGCGATATGTACATAAGACTCGTCAAAAAATATGCATCTGAGAATAAGCTGTCCAGACAAGAATTCACCGATACAGTGCTTCCTGAATGCGCACCTCTCTACAAGCGCATGCATAATGCAAAATCCATGATGTCCAAAGACCAAGCAAAATAAAAATACCCTTAAGTACTGCGGCTCATATGAGCCAATAAATAAATTTCAAGTATTTTCAAATTTCTTAGCCTGAGAAGTGTCTAGCAATATAGATCACGCTCTAAGCGTGGTCTTATTTCTATATAATAGTGCTAGTTAACTTCAGGTAGGCTAATTATGAAAAAATACAAACTATTACTCTCCTCGCTATTTATTACTTTCCTCATTACTGCTTGCGCAAGCTCATCTGACGACGATGATCTTGCAGAGAGCCCAGCGAACGACTTGCCACCAGTCAATTACCTTGCATTAGGGGCGAGTGATGCCTTTGGCATTGGTGCTGAACCGATAACAAGAGGTTATGTGTATCGCATCAAAGATGGTTTTGAAGATCGTGGCAGAAGAGTGAGTCTACTCAACCTGGGTATTCCTACAGCAGATATTCCAGCAATTAAGAAAACCGCACAAAAAGCGCTTAAGCGTGACGTAGTTTATGATCTAGTGACTATTTGGACCGGTGCAAATGATTTGATCGGGGGCGGCAATGTAAATGAATTTGAAGAAGATCTTGAAGGCATACTCAGTCGCCTACGTAGCAAAAGTAATGCCTTTATTGTAATTATGAATCTTCCAGATTTAACCCAAATTAAAAAGTTTCGTGAAGACCCAGATAAACATGTAACAGTTGAACGCGTCACTGCATTTAACCAAGCGATTACTCGTCAAGCGAATAAATATAAAGTACCTATTGTGGATTTCTTTAAAGCCGCTCCGGGAGATATGTTGGTCAGCAAAAAGGATGGCTTTCATCCTAATAACGATGGCCATCAGAAAATTGCAGATTTGTACTTACAAATTATTCTGCCGCAATTCGGTCTATAGCTCCGATCCTATAGCTGAGGTTGCAAAGTTTTCTTATAAGGGTTTTTAGGCATCAATTGTGGATCTAAAGAAGATCTTCGTGCATCTTTTTTAGGTCCAAAATTTTCGCTTAGATAAGACAAAATTGTCTCTTGTTTTTCAGCATCAAATCTTTGCAAACCTTGGGTGGCCTGCATCCATTCGATCATCGCTAACCAGCGATTTCGCGTACCATGATTTTGGGTAATTAATTTTGTGGAATGGCAAGCAATACAATTATTGCGTACTGTTTCCCATCCTTCTACTTTAATTAATCCCGTGGCTTTATCTACTTCTACAGCTTGAACACTCAAGCTAATGATAAAAATTAAAGTCAGTAATAATTTTATAAAGAAAGGTTTCATACAACCTGCACTGCTATACGATGGCATGCATTGTTTAAATAGCCTTTAGGGTTCCAGTCCGGCACCACCATAGGCTGAGCACGTCCTTTGCGGTCGGTCGCTTTTGCCCAAACCTCGTAATAACCGATTTCAGGAAACGTTAATTCGGTTCGCCAATGTTGCCAGGCAAACTTATTAACCGGCGCTTGAAGTTTTACCATCTTCCACGTCGCACCAAAGTCGTTTGAAACCTCAACTTTTGCCACTTGAAAATCGCCCGCCCAAGCATGACCACGCACAGCTAATGGTTTAGCCAACTCATGATTAATTCCCGATTTCGGAAAAGTAACTAGTGACTTAACCGGCATCGATTCAATAATCTGCATATCTTCTTTCGGCACTTCTGTACCCGGAGCAACCGGATGTTTAGGCACACGATAAGAAGGCGATTCCATTTTCTTACCATCATGCACTTGGTCACGCACCACAATTTTAGTTAACCATTTACCAGAAACCGAACCTGGCCACCCAGAACAAACCAAACGCAAGGGATAACCATTTAAATACGGAATATCTTCATCATTCATGGCCCAGGCTATCAATGATTCATCTTGAACCGCTTTTTTAATCGGCACACCGCGTGAAATCGGTTGTTTATTTGGATCACCGCTTAAATGGGTATCAGCACCGTAGTAGCCTATATACACTGCATTATCTTTAATTCCGCAAGACTCCAACACATCGCGTACCCTCACACCCGTAAATGTTGGGCATGCTACTGCGCCAGTAGTCCATTGGTTGCCGCTAGCAGAAGGCACAAATTCACTGCGACCGTTACCACCGCATTCAATTTGTAATTGATAGGTATGAGTTTTAAATTTTTCTTTTAATTCACTTATAGTAAATGAAGTTGGATTTTCACACGCTTCGCCTGCTATTTCTAACTTCCATGTATTCGGGTCAATTTTCTCTTTAACAGGTGGAATACCATTATTGCGGACAAACATATGTTTCGCAGGCGTGATTTCATCATCTAATAAATGTGCAGGAGTTTCTGCATTAACAGGGCGATCATTTAAAACAATTAAACCGTCTTTACCCTCTAACGTAAACGGTTCCTCATCTTCAGCAAACGCAGCAGGAATCAACCCGCTCGGCATTAAGTATGCGAAAGGAATGGCTGCACCCACCGCGGCACTCATAGCAAGTAGGCTGCCTTTGGTTAAAAAGCCACGTCGAGCAAGTGGATTCGTCTCTCTACCCCACAAAAGCTTATCGGCTTTGCTAGCATCTTGCGCATAAAGCTCATGAATACCGCGTGAAGGAGGATTGTCTTTTTTTAACACCATGGATTCCTCCTAAGAAGATCTATTCGTGTATTCTAGCAAATAGAATTTTGAGTAGGAATCTGCTACCTAACGATCAATATCTTCAAACCCAAACTCTGAATTATGCCCAGTTATGAGTAATCGCCATTCCACCAACATGCCATATATAGGCCATACATAGCAGAAACGGTAACAATAAAAAATGAACCTTCTTATTTCCCTTGAAATATAACACCGCGATAAACCCAAAGATTGCCGCAATAGCTAAAATTTTAGAAAAATTTACAGTATGGGGGTCAAAAGAACCTGGCGCAGTATATTTACTTGCAACAATTGCATAGAGTGCACCAACCATTGCGATCAATGAATGAGATGACGCAAACATTCGGTTCCATAGAGTCTGGTTTTTATTAAAAACAAAATAGATAGTAGCGATCATAAATAAAATTATTAGAGGTGCTAATAATTTTACAAATACAGTTTCTTGGTATTCAGTCATTTATTTTAAAAGGGACTTTAGTTATTTTCCTTTGGTAATATAAGCGATTATCATTTTCGCTTTTTCACTTTCTTCATCATGCGTTTACGGCTGTGTTCTTGGCGAGGAGTGAGTTTATTACGCTTACCTGCATAAGGATTATCGGGTTGTTTAAACACTAGTTGAATGGGGGTTCCAACTAATTTTAATGATTTACGAAAGTAATTCTCTAGGTAGCGTTTATAAGTCGCGGGAATTCTTTCTATTTGATTGCCATGAATAGCAAAGGTAGGTGGGCAGCTACTAACTTGTGCAGCATATTTAAGTTTTATTCTGCGTCCTCTTACTAATGGCGGTTGAAAGCTTTCTAAAGCGCCTTCTAGCATTCTATTTAAATCGGCTGTTCCAACATTTACATTCGCAGATTTATACGCCCGTGCAGCCGCACGCATTAATTTAGTGATTCCTTCTTTATGCTTAGCAGATATAAATTGTCTTTCTGCGAATTCTAGAAAACGTAGTTTTAAATCAAAACCCTTTTGCATTTCTTTGCGGTCTTCAAGAGAACTTATATCGGTCTTATTAATGGCCACAACTACTGCACGACCACTTTCTAATACCATACCGGCTAAGTGCGCATCTTGTACGGCAAATTCTTTTGTTCCATCGAGCATTAAAATCACTACATGAGCATCTTCAATTGCTTGAATGGTTTTAACCACACTAAATTTTTCAACTATATCACTAACTTTACTACGACGACGTACACCTGCAGTATCAATAAGTTCAAATTTAGTGCCAAATTTTTCTATATTGGCTGAGATACTGTCACGCGTGGTGCCTGGAATATCAGAAGTAACAAAACGTTCTTCACCGATGAGTGCGTTAGCCAATGTGGATTTTCCTACATTAGGCCTACCCACCAAAGCCACTTTAATTACATCTGATGGACCATCTTCTTCTGGCTCGTCTTGTAGACTAGAGAATTCTTCATCTATTTTTGCAAATAAAGAACGTATGCCTTTGCCTGATCTAGCAGACGTTTCATATATGTGCTCTGCACCAAGCGCATAAAAATCACTAGACAACATATTTGCAACACCGGAATCAGCTTTATTTACCAAGACAAATATTTTTTTATTTGTTGACCTTAGCTTTTTGAAAACTTCTTGATCTTGAGGAACTAGTCCATCTGCACCATCGACTAGAAAACAAACTAAATCTGCTTCTTCAATTGCATGCCATGCTTGTGCGCTGATAGCATGATTCATATTGTCTTGATCTTGCGATTCATCTGGTGGTGCAATACCACCTGTGTCGATCACAATATAACGATTATCAAACCTTTTAGTTAACCCATAAATACGATCACGCGTTAGACCAGGCTGGTCTGCAACCAAGGCATTATTGGTCTTGGTGAGGTAGTTGAATAAGGTTGATTTACCAACATTGGGACGACCAACCAGCGCTATGACAGGTTTCATATCTATACACTCGTTGGTAACTAAATATTTGAATAAGAAAAACTAAAGGTTACTTTCGGTATTGCAAAACCGAAAGCGAACCATTGTTTGCAAGCACATAAGCACGCTCATTTATAATGATAGGTGCTACTTCAATTTTATCTCCCGCGACATTATCGCGGCCAACGATTTTCCCTTCTTCTTTAGATAGCCAGTGCAAGTAACCTTTGAAATCACCCACGACAATATAGTTACCCATTACTAGCGGTGCAGTAAGTTCTCTATATAAAAGTTTATCTTGTCGCCATAAAGTTGCACCAGTAGAAATATCTAATCCCCAAATACTATCGTCTGCATCGGTTACATATACGCGCTCACGATCTACGCTTAAACCCGCATAAGACGAAAGATCTTTTGTCCATAAGGTTTTACCCGTATCTAAATCTACCGCGACTACTCGTCCATTAAAGCTGGCCGCAAACACTATGCCATCAAGGTAGGCAAATTCACCATCTACATCCGACATGCGTTCTAACTCTGAACGACCTTTAGGTGTTGAAACGGGTACTTCCCATACTGGCTCACCATCGCGCAAATTAATGGCCATGAGTTTGCCATCATCAAACCCAACTAAAACTAGATCACCCACCACTTTTGGTTGACTCGCGCCGCGCAATGTTAATGGCGGCGTTCCTTTACCTGCACTCCAACTGATAGCACCTGTATTTAAATCAAGCGCATGCACTTTACTGTCGTTGGTTCGAGTAACAATGACGCCATATTTCGCTTCTGATAATGACATAACTTCACTAGGAACTTTTGCGCGCCAACGCTCCATGCCATCATCTGCACCTAATGCGATGACTTCACCATTTTCAGTCCCGATCGCAACTATTCCTTCACCACCATTGACACCACCAGAAATTTCTTCTTTAAGATTGACCGACCATATGCGCTTGCCATCTTCAATTTGCCAGGCTTCTACACGACCTTCAGCATCACTTAGGTAAACACGATCATCCGTTATGTAGGGACGAATTTTATTGTATGTCTCTTCTAGATCACCTACCGAATTGCGCCACACCCGCTGAACATCGATTTTTTCAGTTTCTAATTTATTAAGCTTTGCAGGCTCTCTTGGATCTTCTTCTTTTTCAAACCATTCTTTAGGTTTGCTCAATAGGCTACAACCCGCAAGTTGCAAACAACTCGCAATGATGACGATAAGAAATAGATTAATGCGATTATGCATCGCTGCAGAATGTAGGTAGCTCATAGAAAGTTTTAAATCAACTTCCTAAGTCATTGCGTTTAAGCTGCAAGTATTCAACCCCAGCACCGCTGGCGGCTTGCATGGCTTGATCATATGCTTCTTTGGCTTGTTCAATTTCACCTTTAGCAACAAAGATATCGCCGCGAATTTCATTTGTTAATGACGCATAAGCATCAGTCATTCCACTGTTAACCATGGCTTGAGCTTCATCAACTTTATTATCTGCGAGTAATAACCTGGCTAAGCGCAAACGAGCAACATTCTGAACTGTATCTTGTTTGCTGTTTTTTAATACCCAACGTAGACTTTCTTCTGCAGCAGCATTCTCACCTTGTTCGATTTGATTTTTTGCTTGGTGCAATATTGCAAGTGGCGCATAAGGCGTTGATGCGTAGTTATCTCGCAGGATATTTGTTTGCTTTTGCAATGCAGTCGTGTCATTTTTATTAGCAGCTTCTTGTACAACTGCAAAAATATCTGAAGCCTCTGTGGCTTGTTTTTCTTGATACCAATTCCAGCCACGCCAACCAACTAATGCAGAAATACCTAATACTGCACCACCTACAACTGCCATACCATTTTGCTTCCACCAATCTTTTAGTGCTTCAACTTGTTGTTCTTCTGTTTCGTACTCGGCCATGTTTGCTCGCCTGCTTTAATTATTACTGATTTATATAATTTTCTAAAAATGCTACCAAATCACTTTGCGAAACCATTTCTTGATCACGTTTTTCACGCATATATTTCACTGTGATATTTTGGCTTTTCAGTTCATCTTCACCCAAAATAAAAGCCAGCCTAGCTTGTGACTTATCGGCTCGCTTCATCTGTGATTTTATACTACCTCCACCGCAATTTGTTACCACAGAAGATATAGGTAATTGAGTACGCAGTTCTTCTGCTAGCTGTAAACCTGCTATTTCAGCTGCCTCCCCCATGAGCACCATATATACATCTATTGATTGTTCAGCTTGCTGTGAACCTTCTAATAGCGACACCAGTCTTTCTAAGCCAATCGCAAACCCCGCCGCAGGACACGGTTTACCGCCTAATTGCTCTACCAAACCATCATATCGGCCTCCGGCACAGATGGTAGCCTGAGCACCTAATCCTTCAGCAACCCATTCAAATACTGTTTTACTGTAATAATCCAAGCCACGCACAAGACGTGGATTAATGGTGTATTGAATATTTGCTGCATCCAATAACTTTTGTAATTGTAAAAAGTGTTCTACAGATTCGGCATCTAAGTGTTCTAAAAGACTAGGTGCATTGTGAATAATCTCCTGCATTTCTGGATTTTTACTATCCAAAACACGCAATGGATTGGTATGCAAACGTTGCTTTGCTTCTTTATCAAGCCTGTCTTCGTATTGCTGCAAATAAGCAATGAGTTTTTCACGATATTTATTTCGCGCTTGTGATGAACCCAAGCTATTAATTTCTAATCTTGGTTGCATTGGAAGATTAATCTTCTTCCACATATGCGCACTTAAAATTATTAACTCAGCATCAATGTCTGGCCCAACAAAACCAAATACCTCTACACCAAGTTGGTGAAACTGACGATAACGACCCTTTTGTGGGCGCTCATGACGGAAAAAAGGCCCGCAATACCAAAGCCTTTGTGGTTGTCCATATAAAAAACCATGTTGTATTCCGGCACGTACGCAACTTGCAGTACCTTCAGGACGCAATGTCAAATTGTTTCCATTACGATCCTCAAAAGTGTACATTTCCTTTTCTACAATATCGGTAACTTCACCCAAAGAACGCTTAAATAGTTCTGTTTGCTCAAGCAACGGCATGCGAATTTCTTGGTAGCCATATTGGCGCAATACATTTTGCGTTGCATGCTCGGTAGCACGTAGCATTTCACTTTCTGGCGGCAATACATCGTGCATGCCGCGAATAGACTGAATTCGCTTAGACATTAATTAGAATGTAACTTAGGGAAATTTTAGTTGAGCGTACCGCTCGATACCTGGAATCGTGCTGTGCGATTACTTCTGCTGTATTGTGAATGATCAAAATAGAGTCCATTTACTTCAATTACTACACCAGGCGCATTACCTAGAAAAATTTCGAAAGGTGGTTTACCACTTAAGTTTCTCACGACTCCGGGCTCAATCAAACCTTGCATTAAGGTATTAGAGTCTGCATCTCTGATTTCTGTCCAACTTTTCTCCACATAGGTAACAGTAAGCACTTGTGCGCCATCTACGGAAGTAACAAGAGTAGGATTTCGTGATTCTTCTTCCATTGCCTGCTGCTGATCAGCGGTGATTACTTCTACATTGTTTGCGCTGTGCCCTATTTCGTTTGATGGCTCATCAGATAAAGTGGTTGCTGAGGAATCTTGTGTTATCTGAGTAATACTTTCATTCGAATCGTCAGTAGCAGATTTTTTGTCTTTAGCAGCTTGAGGCATATCTACATTTTTGCTATCCACAACAACTTCATTCACCACAAACTCAACACCCTGCTCAACTACTTGATTTGAATCAACCCACCAAGTTATAACCAAGCCCACAAGAATGCTTAGAACCGCAGTCGTGCTCCATAATATGGCTGGGTCATAGCTTTGCTTGGATCGTCTACTAGGCTCTACTACCGGTTCACTATAATGCTGGTCTACATACAACTTAACCAGACCTTCATCATTGATACCAACCACACGTGCATAATTACGCAAGTAACCACGGATATAAGTAGACTCCGGTAGATTATCAAAATCGTCAGTTTCTAACGCCTGGATAATTCGTTTTGGTAAATTAATTTGCTCAGCGATATGAGCTTGACTTAATGCAGCTGCATTACGAGCATTAGTTAACAAAACGCCAATGCTTACCCTTTTTTTGGATGACTCTTGAGCCTTGTTATTGTTGTTTACTTCGTGCATTCCAATAACTTTCAGCTAATAATCTTGCCTCTTGAGAAGCGGGAAATGATCTTTTCAATTGATGAGCATAGTCGTCGGCTTTACCCTGATTACCCAAACTAACTTCAGTTTGGTAAGCCATCCATAAAGATCGTGAATTGTGCTTAGCAACACTCTCATATTTTTGGAAATAAATTGATGCTTGTTCGTATTCTTGACGCTCAAATGAAAGTAAGCCCATTTGATATAAAGCAGAACGCTGCAAAGCATTCAAACCTAGAGACTTTTGAAAGTATTCTTCAGCCTTAATCTTATCTGGCACTTTCAAAAAACAAGTGCCAGCATTGGCATAAGCAGAAGACGCTTCACTGTATAAGGGATTTTTAACCGCGAGAAGAAATTCTTTTTCAGCCTCTAAAACCCGATCTTGTTTACATAGAAAAGTACCGTAATTATTATGTGCTTTCGAATCTTTTGGATCTAAGGAAATAGCTTTGCGAAAATGCTTTTCCGCGACCTCATGCTCCCCCAATCTTTCTTGCAGCAAAGCAAACACCCAGTTTGCTGTGGCTGATCTTGGGTCTTGCCTGAGTGCACGGCGCAGTTTTTCATCTGCCAGCTTGTATTCGCCTTTGCCAATATAACGCAGGCCCAACTGAACATTTATTTCAGCAGCTTTTTGATTTTCGGATAGAGGTGCATCTGCATTAGAAGTTGCACATGCCTGAACTAAAAGCATTAGCACACTTAAAATAAATAAATTGCGAAATATTATGCGCATGCCACTTCAATTTTATGTTTTAACAAGTCAGCCTCATAAAGTTTTTCATAATGACGCTTACGTTTAGCTTGATCTTGAATATCACCTGCTAACTGCCCACAAGCCGCTGCGATATCTTCACCACGTGGCCTTCGTGTAATTGTGGTAATTCCTGCCGCTTGTAAAATTTCTCTAAACGTTTCAATCGCCTGATCTGCTGACCGCTTATAACCAGAATTTGGAAAAGCGTTAAAAGGGATTAAATTAACTTTAGAAGGTAAAACTTGAATTACTTTTGCTAATTGCTCTGCGTGTTCGGGCTGATCATTTACCTGATCCAACATGACATATTCAAATGTTATGCTGTGTTTACGATCCTTATTTTGCAGAAAGCGATGGCAAGCAGCCATTAATTCTGAAATTGTGTAGCGTCGATTTAATGGTACAAGCTGATTGCGAATTTCATCGTTTGGCGCATGTAAAGAAACCGCTAAACTCACATCCAATGCTTCTCTCAATTTATCAATCTTTGGCACTAAGCCAGATGTGCTAACTGTTACCTTTCGCTTACCTAGGCCATAAGCATTATCATCCATCATAATCTGGATAGCTTTTACAACATTATCAAAATTCGCTAGCGGCTCACCCATACCCATAAATACAACATTACTAATTACACGCGACTTATCTAATTGCTTTCGTAAACGATGCTCAGCAAACCATAACTGAGCAATAATTTGAGCCGAGCTGAGATTACCAGCAAAACCTTGCCTGGCCGTTGCACAAAATGTGCAATCCAGTATGCAACCAACTTGTGAAGAAACACATAAGGTAGCTCTGCCATCCTCAGGTATATATACAGTTTCAACTGCATTTTTTTCATCTACTCGCAGCAACCATTTTCGTGTGCCATCTGTTGAAATTTCTTCACTTACAATTTCTGGCATTTGCATTTGAGCATTTTCATTTAGCCAATCACGCAATGACTTACTAAGATTTGTCATTTGTTCGTAATCGGTAACACCTTGCTGATGCGTCCACTTCATAATTTGAGTAGCGCGAAAAGACTTTTCACCTACAACAGAAAAATATTGCTCAAGATCTTGATGAGGCATGCCCATCAAATTCTGTGAACTAATATTTTGTTGAGTTGTTTTCATGCTGCAGTTTCTAACTTACTATTTGTTACTTTTTTATTGCGTGAGTAAATTTGCCTCTCTGGGAAAAAGAAACTAATTTCACGTTGAGCATTTTCAGCAGAATCTGAGCCATGTACTGCATTATGTGCATTTGATGTTGCAAAATTTGCACGTATCGTTCCAGGCTCTGCTTCTCCAAACATGGTTGCACCCATTACCTTACGATACTTTTTAATCGCATCTTCTCCTTCAAGCACTTGCACAATTGCAGGCCCTGAAGTCATAAACTTAATCAAGTAATCATAAAAATCCTTGCCCTTGTGAATTTCATAAAAATCACCCGCTTGCTTTTTGCTCATGCGTGTCATCTTTACTGCGACGATTGATAATCCTGCGCCTTCAATTTGTGCTTCGATTTTTCCGATTACATTATTTTGCACAGCATCAGGTTTGATGATGGACAAAGTGCGTTCCATTGCCATGAGAAAAAAGTCTCCTAAGTCTGTATGTTAATTAATATGAAATCTAACTATTTGAGCTTACGGTATGATTTAAACGTAATTTTCCCTGAATTTTCAGTGAATTCTACTCCCTGTGAGTGGCGGGAAGCAATGCTTATAAAGAACGGAAAGGAAGTGAAATAGCCCAGTTATCCGACAATGATTCAGCTTTGCGCAATAGATCTTGAAACTGGGTTAATCGCGCTCATCCAACCATGTCATTTGAATAGCCTCGAGGATTTTTTCATTAGACGATTCCGGGTCATCTTGAAACTCTTCCAAAGCACAAATCCAGGTATGTAAGTCTGTAAAACGTATATATTGAGGATCCACATCAGGATGCGCTTCATCCAATGCAATAGCGATATCTCGCGAGTCAGTCCATTTTAATTCCATTCACATACCCTCAACTATTTAAAATTTATATCACTTTTCAATGGTTTTCAGAGACCATATTAATGGTGTACTTTGGTATTTCAATTACCAGATCTTCATCACCCACGATTGCCTGACAGCTCAAACGAGAATCAGGCTCCAAGCCCCACGCCTTATCCAAATAATCTTCTTCATTTTCCTCAGCCTCCGCTAGTGAATCCAAACCCTCACGCACATAAACATGACATGTTGTGCAGGCGCAAGACTTCTCGCAAGCATGTTCGATCTCCACATCGTTCGACAAAGCTGCATCGCAAATACTGATACCAGGCTCGACTTCTATTACTTTGCCTTGCGGGCAAATTTCTTCATGAGGCATGATTATTATGGTTGGCATTTTAAACGCTTCTATTCAGTTTATTACTCAAATTCTTCAACGCGGTGGCCTTTCATAACCTGTTGCACACTTCGATTCATACGTCGTGCTATAAATTCTTCACTTTCATTTTCTAGATCTTTAATAGCTTGCATAATGATCTCACTGTCATCACCTTGACGAGCTTTTAATAATATACTTTTAGCTTGCTCTATTTTAGCTAGTTCTACTTGAGTTAATAATTCACCATCTTTGTGAAGTGCAGAACGCAACGCTTCTAACACTCGATCTGCTTCTACTTGCTGTTCTGCCAACTGTCGAATTTGCATATCATCTTTTGCGTGGGCAAATGATTCTTTTAACATGCTTTCAATTTCCTTATCAGTAAGACCGTATGATGGTTTTACTTCAACGCTAGCACGTACACCACTACTTTCTTCTTCCGCACTGACACTCAACAAACCGTCGGCATCAACCTGAAAGGTAACTTTGATATGTGCAGCACCTGCGACCATAGGAGGGATACCAGTTAAATCAAATGTTGCTAGAGAACGACAATCCGCAACTTTCTCTCGCTCACCTTGTAGCACATGGACCCGCATAGCGGTTTGCCCATCTTTAAAGGTTGTAAATTTTTGCGCTCTGGTTACCGGGATTACAGTATTACGATCAACTATTTTCTCAACCAGCTCACCCATGGTCTCTATTCCCAAAGACAGTGGCAATACGTCCAATAGCAACATGTCTTCATTTGGATTATTACCCGCAAGTTTATCCGCTTGTTGAGCTGCACCGATCGCGACTACTTTATCCGGATCTATATTTGTTAATGGCGGCTTACCAAAAAATTCAGCTACTTTTTTACGCACATAAGGTGTGCGTGTTGAACCACCAACCATGACTATATTTTGCACCTCTGCAGGTTCAATCTCCGACTCACGAAGTGTCTTTCTACACCAGGCAATGGTTTTATTAATATGGGATTCAATTAGAGTCTCAAACTGCACTCGAGACAATGTTGTCTGAAATTCATCTACATCATTCAGTTGCACACTTACCTGCACTTCTTCATTACCACTTAAAGCCTCTTTAACTCGCCGTGCTTCTTGCATAACACGCCTCATCATTTGATGGTCATTATTAGCCTCTACACCTGCTTGCTTTAATAACCATGCCGCAATTTCGCGATCAAAGTCATCACCACCTAAGGCTGTATCGCCACCTGTTGATAAAACCTCAAAAACACCTTTGGTAAGTTTTAAAATTGATATATCAAAAGTACC